>NZ_JADOVC010000032.1:0-44767 GCF_015751645.1 Flavobacterium sp. CG_9.1 | reverse complement strand
CGTCTGAAGAGTCCCATTAAATTATTTTATTTTTTGCAAAACAAAAATAAGGGATTCTCAGGCACTTTTAATTTCTGACTTTCGGATAGCAGTGAGTTTACTTAAAAAGAGCACCTTTTGTTAAAGATTAATATATTTCTATTTTGCATTATCATTTATACATAAATTCGCTTTCGAAATACTTTTGCTTTTAATAGAAACAATTGCATAGATAAGTAAAAACTAGATTATGAATTAAAAGAAAAAACAATTAGCATATTTTGAAATCACAAATTACCAATAAATATTTAAAATTATCAAACTATACCATTGATATAGAAAATTTTGAATTGCAACTCCAAACACACCCGGATTACCCAAGTATTAAGTCTATTACAGACACTTTTGATTATTTTAATATTGAAAATTTAGTTGCAAAAGTGCCTAAGGAGGCGTTAGAAAAATTGCCTAAATATTTTATTGCACTATTAAAAAAAGATCGTGATTTAAAACTGTTTTTAGCTGAAAAAAAGAAAAACAGGATGACAGTAACTGACGAAAATTTAAATAAGCAAACATTGAATTTTGATGATTTTAAAGAAAGTTGGGACGGAACAATTATAGCCATTGAAGATAATAAACTGGAGAGTGATATATCGAGTTTATTTAATTTTAAAAAAATAGGTTTCTTAGTTTTTGGCATTATTACGTTAACCAATTTATTTAACTTTGATAAGATTGAAGTGTTTATTTACAATACCCTTTCATTAGTTGGACTTTTCATCAGTTATTTTATTATTGAAGAAGCATTTGGTATTCACAATAAAACTGTAGCTAAAGTTTGCGAGACCGTTTCAAAAGCCAATGGTTGTAGCGGTGTTATCAATCATAAAAAGGGTAAATTATTCAATACAATTTCTTTAAGTGATGCTTCGATTGTTTATTTCATAATTAATCTTTTAACGCTCATTGGTACTGGATTTAGTTTTAGTGTGCTCTTCTGTATCTCAGTTTTTAGTATTCCAATTGTTTTAATTACACTTTATTATCAGGCATTTATTTTAAAACAATGGTGCGCTTTATGTTTAGGTGTTTCAACTGTTTTGGTTTTACAATTTCTTGTTTTGTCGGTAAATTTTGAAGGATTGGATTTCGACATTGCTTTCTCATTGAAATACTTATTTACTACATTTTTGGTTGTTTTAGTTTGGCGCAATCTAAAATTACTATGGGTCAAAAACTCAAAATTAGCTTCGGTAGAAATGGAATTTTTAAAGTTCAAACGCAATAAAGAGTTGTTTGATAATTTGCTAATAAAGCAAGAACTAATTAATAACAATTTAATTGCAAAAGAAAATAAAATTATTTTTGGTTCTAGAAACCCTTTAATCATTATAAATGCGATAACCAATCCATTGTGTGGTTTTTGTGTGGAATCATTCCAAACATATTATAAGTTGTTGAAAACCCAGAAAGACATTCAGATTAATTTTATTTTTAGTGTTCCTGTTGAAGGTAATAATAATCCTGCCACGCAGATTGTTAAGTCTATTCTTCACATTTATTTGAATGAGAGTAAAGAAAAAGCTTTTGGGGCTTTGAATGATTGGTTTCAAGAAAGAACAATAAGTAAATGGCAAATTAAATATAAAATGCCAGTAAATTTTGATAATCGTATTGTTACGATTTTAAAAGCACATCAAAATTGGTTGAATGTTAACCATGTGTACCATACACCGGCAACCATGGTAGATAACTACTATTATCCAAAGGCATATAATATAAATGATTTGTTGCTGTTCGTGGACGATATGTTATTGGAACAAAAAGAACTCATTTTAGAAACGATATAAAAAAAAAACGTACCCTAAAGTGTGGTAGCAAAAGCATTCTTGCAAGAGTAGACATAAACTTAAGTGTCTTTAAATTATTGAGCAAAATTAATTACAAATTTTTTATTTTATGTTAAAAAACATTTTAAATTTAGAAGGTGTTGCAGTTTTAAATAAAGTGCAACAAAAAAGTATCAATGGTGGAATAAACTATTTGAGCGATGGAAGTATGTGTCCTCAGTCGCAATGTACAAGTAGTTCAGAGTGTACAGCTCCTCATGCCACGTGTGAAGCATTTTCATGTGATAAGGATAAAACTTATAATCAGTGTTATTCATCAAGAGTATAATTTTTTAATTTAGAGAGGGAAGAGCGTTTTTCCCTCTCCTTTTACGTAAAAACAGTTACAATGAAAAAGATCTTGAAGAGAATTGCAATAATTTTAGTTTGTCTGTTAGCACAAGTCTCCATTTCTCAAACAAAGCAAATAAAATTAAAGTTAACAAGTAATACTGATACCTTTAACTTAAATCAATACGAGTTGGATTTAAGACCTTTGTCCTATACTGATAATTTCACAGGAATCCCTTTGCTGGATTCTTTAAGGTTTCATTTCGTTGCAATTGATTATGTTCAAAATACTTTCGATCTGCTAAAAAATAATAAAATCGAAAGGAAAAGAGCGCTTGAATATTTTAAAAAATTAAAAATAGATACGCTAAGCTTATCGCAAAAGACTATTGATCAAGAACTAATAATACTAATAGGGTTTAAAAAGAACAAACAAATACTAATTGCAGATACCAATAAGAATAAGAATTTTAGTGATGAAATTAAATATGAATATGAAATAATTCAAAATGGTGATGAGCAGGCTTTGGTAAATAGTTATTTACCTTCAGTTTATAAATTTGAGTATTTTGAAAATAATCAAATAAAAAATTTTGAAAGAAAGTTTGTTTTACGACCTGATAGAAACAATGTAATATCCCAAAAGATTAGTAAAGAAGATATTCCTTATTTATCCTTTATTAAATTTGTAGATGCCTGGGTAGGGAAAGTAGATGGTTATGAATTTTATTTTTCTGATTTTTATGCTAAAAGCCAGTTTTATGTTAAAGATAAAAATACCAATTTTTCAAAAGATTTTATTTTTAATAATATGTACAAACATTCCTTTAAAGATACAATCACTATTAATAATTTAAATTATACAATTAAAAGACGGTTAAAAATGGATTCATTGTATCTAAATCCAATTAAAAAAAGGTCTATCAAACGGTTTACAATTGAGAATAAAATACCACTAAACTATTCTTTTAAAGATTTAGACAACAGTAATTTTATTCTAAAAGATGTTTTAAAAAATAAGGATTTTTTACTTTTAGAATTTTGGGGTACTTGGTGCGGACCTTGTATTAAATTCTATCCACTAATTAGAAAATTTTATGAAACAAACGAAAAAAAAATAAGTATCCTTGGCCTTGCCGTTGATGAATCAAATAAAAAGGTAGTAGAATATGTGAAAAAAAATAATGTCAAATGGCAACAAGCATTTATGAAATTAAGTAGCAGAAATAATTTTATAGAGCAACTAAATATAATAGCATATCCAACAATCGTTTTGCTAGATAAAAAAGGTGAAATTAAATTTGTTGGTGCAGGAAACACAATTTCTTTAGAAATCATAAGTAAAATGATTGCAAAATAATTAGACTATTACAATTTATACACTCAAACACGAATTATCAAAAGATTTTAACTGTAATTTTTTGTAAAAAGTCTTTATTTGGTATTATTACGCGGTGCCTAGCATGTATAAATAGCTTAAATTTGTTGGAGAAGATATAATTAAGGTCTTTCAAACAGATAAAATTTTTTTCATTAAAAAAGAATAGAAAAATTCACATCAATCGATCAAAAATTATGTTGCTCATTAATAAGGAGCTCTATTTAAGAAGAAAATGATCAAAAAATTCCCCAACTACATACAAGCAGACTTTAAAGACTGCGGCCCCACCTGCTTAAAGATCATTTCCAAGCATTACGGCAAAAATATAAACATTCAAGAGTTACGAGATTTTAGCGAAACTACTAGAGAAGGTAGTAATCTTTTATTTTTAAGTGATGCTGCAGAAAAAATAGGGTTTAGAACATTAGGCGTGAAATTGAATGTGAAAAGGTTAGAAGAAGCGCCTTTGCCTTGTGTGTTGCACTGGAACAGGGAGCATTATGTGGTGCTTTACAAAATAAAAAAAGGAAGCTATTTCATTTCAGATCCCGCATTTGGATTTATAGAATACAATCAACGGGATTTCATTAAATTCTGGATTGGTCACAATGCCAGTGATACTACCGTGGAGGGAATTGCTCTATTGCTGGAGCCTACGCCAAAATTCTTCCAATCAGATTTTGATAAAGAAGACAAAAAGGGTTTAGGATTTGGTCTATTGGCTCAATACGTCTTAAGGTACAAGTCGTTCCTAATACAGTTGAGTATTGGGTTACTGGCAAGTAGTTTGTTGCAGCTTATCTTTCCATTTCTTACCCAAAGCATTGTCGATGTTGGGATTCAAAATCAGAATATTCATTTTATCTATTTAATCCTGTTTGCGCAATTGTTTCTTTTTGCCGGAAGAACGGGTTTAGAACTGATTAGAAGTTGGATTTTATTACATCTCTCTACCCGTATCAATATATCCATGATTTCAGATTTCTTTATTAAGTTAATGAATCTGCCTATCTCCTTTTTTGATGTGAGAATGACGGGTGATATCATGCAGCGTATTAATGATCATCATCGGATTGAACGAATCCTGACTACTTCGTCATTAAATGTATTGTTCTCAGTGATTAATATGTTTGTAATGGGAGGCGTTTTAGCGTATTATAACCTTCAAATATTCTTTGTTTTTTTTGCTGGAAGTATACTTTATTTTGGTTGGATCACTTTGTTTTTAAAACGAAGAGAAGTATTGGATTACAAACGATTCTCTGAAGTTTCCCAAGAACAAAGTAAAGTCATGGAGCTCATTAACGGAATGCAAGAGATAAAACTGCATAATGCCGAAAAGCAAAAACGCTGGGGATGGGAGTATGCGCAAGCGAGATTATTTAGAGTATCAATAAAAGGATTGGTTTTAGAACAAACGCAAACTATTGGCTCATCAGTAATTAATGAGTTGAAAAATATTTTCATCATTTTTCTTTCTGCAAAACTAGTTATTGATGGTTCCATTACCTTAGGGATGATGCTTGCAATAAGTTCTATAGTGGGTAGTTTGAACGGTCCTATTGCGCAATTGATTGAGTTTGTTCGTGAAGTGCAGGATGCTAAAATATCTTTGGCGCGTTTATCTGAAATTCATGACAAAGAAGATGAGACGCAACAAGAAGCACATCAAACTCATATTATCCCAAAAGATGCTGATATTATAATTAAAGACCTTTCGTATCGCTATTTAGGTTCTGATATTCCGGTATTGCAAAATTTAAACTTAATAATTCCTGCTCACAAGGTTATGGCAATTGTAGGGGTAAGTGGCAGCGGAAAAACAACCTTGATGAAATTATTGCTTAAATTTTACGAGCCAGACAAAGGCGAAATCAATTTAGGGAATAGCCAATTAAAAAATATATCACAAAAATCCTGGAGGTCTAATATTGGAGCCGTCATGCAGGAAGGATTTATTTTTAATGATACTATTGCCAATAATATCGCTATTGGGGTTGATATTATTGACAAAGAAAGGCTCGTTTATGCCGCAGATGTGGCTAATATAAAAGAATATATTGCAGGTTTACCGTTGGGTTATAATACTAAAATCGGCTCTGAAGGAACGGGAATGAGTACGGGACAAAAGCAACGTTTATTGATTGCTAGAGCGGTGTATAAAAATCCTGAAATGCTCTTTTTTGATGAGGCTACCTCGGCATTAGACGCCAATAACGAAAAGGAAATTATGGGTAAACTGGACACTTTCTTTAAAAATAAAACCGTAGTAGTAATCGCACACCGTTTAAGTACGGTCATGAATGCAGATCAGATTGTGGTTTTAGACAAAGGTAAGATCATAGAAATAGGGAGTCACTCTGCATTAGTGGAACAAAAAGGGAATTATTTTGAATTAGTTAGGAATCAATTACAATTAGGAAATTAGTGTCATGGTAGAGGATAATACAGCATTTGAATTACGTAGCGAAGAAGTTCAAGACATACTTACTCGTGTGCCACACTGGATGATCCGTTGGGGAACAGTTGTAGTTTTTGGAATTATTATAATGCTTTTCTTCGTGTCTTGGTTCGTTAAGTACCCGGATGTTATTACAACACAAGTTATTATTACAACAAACATTCCTCCTGAAAAGTTAGTCGCTAAAACTTCTGGTAGAATCCAATCTATTTTGATTGCTGATAAATCTATTGTGGTTGCAAATACTCCTTTGGCAATAATTGAAAATCCGGCCAATTTTAAAGATGTGTTTTTGCTAAAAAGTATCCTGGATACATTAAAAATAAACAGTAGCGAAAGTAAATTTCCATTTGAGTTATTAAGAAATGTCCAATTAGGTGATGTGGAAAGTGCGTTTTCCATATTTAAAAAAGATGTTGTAGCTTATGACCTCAATTCGAATTTACATCCTTTTCAAATTGAAAATAATGCGAATAGCTCCGAAAATATTCAGATTAAAGAGCGGTTAAATCTTTTGCAACAGCAAAAAGATATCAATGAATCTGAATTGCAACTGCAGAAAAATGATGTTAACCGATTTGAAACCCTTTTTAATAAAGGGGTTGTTTCTGCTCAAGATTTTGATAATAAGAAATTGGGATACCTCCAAGCTCAGAAAAATTATAAAAGTTTACTAAGTAGTATTTCACAATTAAAATCTTCGTTGATCAGCAATCAAAAAAATAGTGAAGGCACAAGAATTAGCGGAAAAATAGAGGAAGTTAATTTAGAAGGAAATCGTATTCAGTCATTTTATCAACTGAAGAAGGTAATTAAAGATTGGGAGTTGGCTTATGTATTGAAATCATCGATCGCAGGAAAAGTGTCTTTTTTGCAAATTTGGACAGCCAATCAAACCATAAAAGCGGGTGACAATGCGTTCTCTATAATTCCTACAAAAGAAAATAGATATATAGGAAAGGTTAAGGCGCCGGCTCAAAATTCAGGAAAAATTAAAATTGGCCAACAAGTTAACATACGCTTGGCAAATTTTCCTGACAGAGAGTTTGGTACGTTAACTGGAAAAGTAAAAAACATATCGTTAATACCAGATACCGACGGGAATTTATTGTTGGATATTTCGCTACCTGAAAACCTGAGAACCAATTATAATAAAATAATTCCCTTTCAGCAAGAAATGACTGGAAGCGCCGATATTGTTACCGAAGATTTACGATTAATAGAACGTTTGTTATATCAGTTTAGGGATGTTTTTAATCGGTAATTTGCTCTATACTACTTTTTCACAGGAAACTAAATTCAAATTTTCTTGGTGAATTTTATCCCGTAGAACATGCATAAACACTTTTATTTATTTGAAATGTTAGTCTGTCAGAATATGCGGAAGGGTGCTCTAAGTTTAATTATTAAATTTAACATAATTTACGTGAAAACTACCTCAATTGTTAAAGTAGTTAACTGATCTGTTCTTATTTTATTTCAAGTTGTTACTTTCGTTTAAATATTCTTAAAATTTTATAGAATAAAATCACGAAAAACAACTTGTAATGAAAAAAATTATCTATGTGTTGCTACTTTTGACTGTTACTTCAATCAGAGCCCAAGCAGATCGAATTACTTTTTCGTATGATGATGCAGGAAATCAAGTAGTGCGCAAACTATGTTTTGGTTGTACAACTTCTAAAATGATGAATGATATCCCAAAAGAAATAAGTGCATTGAAAGAAGAAGATTTAGTCAAATTTTTTCCTGAAGATGTGATCTCTTATTACCCGAATCCAGTTAAAGAGGAGCTTTTTATTAAATGGGACCTTAAAGATGATAATCTGGTCAATTCGATTCATGTTTATGGGTTGAGCGGTCAGTTGCTGAAATCATTTGTTGGACAAGAGAAATATAATGCGCAAAATATTCCTTTCCATAGCTATCCTGCCGGCACATATGCAATTGTTCTGTTTTATAATACCGGTGAACAAAAAGCAATTAAAATCATCAAACAATAGTATATGAAGCATTTTTACTTAACGCTTTTATTTGTAAGCTATAGCTTATTCATTTCAGCTCAAGAAATAGGAGGAACTCCAGTTCAAGGTTTAATTCCAATTAAAAGGACTACATCTAGTTTTATAGATAAAACATCGAGTACGACTACTCGAATTAATGGAGCGGCTAAGATGCTTTCTGCAGCTGCAATAACACCCACAGGAAATTCTGCAGAAGTTGGAATAACTGAAGGTGAATTAGCTGTTTCACTTACTGGTGGCGCAAGTTATGCTATTCCTATTGCTGTTCCCCCTGGAATTAATGGAGTCGTACCACAAATTGGTTTAGTTTATAATAGTCAAGGAGGCAATGGACTGGCTGGTTATGGGTGGAATATTGCAGGAGTTTCGGTTATAACTCGTATTCCTTCTACTAAATTTCATGATGGGATTATTGACGGGGTAGATTTTAATGATTTAGATCGTTTTGCATTTGATGGGCAACGATTGGTTGTAAAAACCGGAACAAGTGGAAGTTATGGTGCTACCGCAACGGTATATGAAACCGAAAGTTTTTCCACGGTTAAAATTACCTCTTACGGAGTGCATCCTAATGGAGCTAATTATGGCCCTGCCTATTTTATAGTAGAGTATCCAGATGGATCGAAAGCCTATTACGGTAATTCGAGTGATTCTCTTTCTATTAATGATTGGGCAATTACGTATTGGGAAAATCCACAAGGGGTAAGGATTAGTTATGCCTATAACAACGCAAACAATAGTTTAAGTATTGCCAGTATAAATTATGGTTCATTGCTGGGTGCCACGGCGATAAATAAAATTCAATTTACATATAAAAGCAGACAACGACCTGAACAGTCCTACATTGGAGGACAGAGTTTTTTAACAAATTCAATATTGAATGATGTAAAAGTTATTGGGAATGGAATTGGTTTCAGGAATTATACTTTAGCTTATGACGTAACTTCTCTTGGCTATGAACGTTTAACTAGTATAACTGAAAAAAGTGGCGATAATACTAAAAGCTATAATCCTACTGTATTTAGTTATGAAAATACGGCAGAAACGATTAGTTACGGTGGAGTTGGTGCTGATTTATCAGCGGGAAATATTAATAGTCAAAATTCAGCAACTTTGACTGGAGATTTCGACGGTGATGGTAAAATGGATTTTTTACTATATCCTACCACGGGCACCGCTAGCAAAGCAAAATATTGGCTTTTTACAGATATCAGCTCTCAGACGAGCCTTAACTTAGGCTATGAGCACCCAGTGGGTAAATTTGATGATATTTTTACTGTTTCATGGTTAAATTTCAACAATAAATTAATGCCGATACAGGGATGGACTGTTCTTAAAGGACTTTCAACTGATGCTACCACATTTACAACCTATTCTACAGGAACGGCAAATCCTATTTATTTTCAGAATGAAAAATCGTATCAGTTTCCAAAATTCACCTACTATGACGATTATAACTGTGGTGGTAATCCGAATGATCCTCAGCCATATATTTCAAGTGGTTCTGGAAGTCCATATGATACAATGGAAGAAGCGCCACCACAGCCAGTTCCTGTGGAAATTATTGTACCTAAATCGTCCTATGACGGTGATTTTAACGGAGACGGTTTAACAGATGTAGTAATAATTGAAAAATCAATATCCTATTATAACAATGCAGGTTGCTATGGTTATAATAGAACACGACCGGGAGGAACAGCCTATTTTGTTAATCTTGATCGTAGAATGAATGATAATTTTGTCAATCAAGCTGGTTACATTACATCTAAAGATAATAGTGTGTTTAAGGTCGCGGATTTTAATGGAGACGGGAAATCGGACATACTAGTTTTTGATGCAGGCTATGTAAATGTATATACTCTAAATGATAACAATTATTTTGTTTTGCTTTATCAGAAACCAACATCTGACGCCCATATAGTTCTCGATAAACCTATTTTGATGGGCGATTACAATGGTGATGGTAAGATAGATTTTATAATTCCTAAAGCATATGGTAATAATTATGCAAAATATACATCAACGGGTAATTCATACATAAAATCAGATGTATCATACAGCATACCTTATCAACAAAATAATTCGGCTGATACCTTTCAAATTATTCCTCAAGACTTAAATAATGATGGTAAAACTGATTTGATTTTATCTAGAACTTACAGAAACAATACCGGTCAAACAGCTACAATTGGAGGTGTAAATTCGTACCAAAAAGGCTTTGTAAGTATGCGCTTATTCAGGAATATGGATAGTAATTTTGTTTCAGATATTTATACTGATACAGGGCTTCAAAGTAATATCTTAGCTTATCCATTACCTATTGTTCTTACTGCAGATAAACCTAATAGAAATCTTGAAATTGCATTTATCTCGGATAAGAAAATTCATTATTTCCAATCACAGAAGGACTTTAATAAAGAGCGCCTACTTCGTACAATCACTACTGGTAATGGTGTTACCGAATCTATAACTTATCAGCCATTAGACTCCCATTCTAATGAAGGCTATAACTCCATCTATACTCATAGCGGCTATACAGAAGTATATCCTAATGTGGATATTGTAGTGGCACCAACTTTTCAAGTGGTGACTAAACTAGAAAAACAAAGTAGTAACGTTTACAAAAAACAGTTGTTTTCGTATTATGGGGCGGTCTCTAATGTAGAAGGTATTGGTTTTCTTGGTTTTCGTGGAACTATGCGAACTAATTGGCATGATGACGCAACAACTCCTACCTCTAGCATATCTAAAAATGACATTAGTTTAAGAGGTGCAAATATTGAGAATTATTCAGTTCTTTATTTGGCGTCGCCTTCTAGTAGTACAACGCCTTCTAATTTTATTACAAAATCGTTAGTGACCTATGAAAGTGAACTGTTGCCAAATAAAGTTTATAAAATTAAGAACACTTTTTCACAACAGTTCAATGGGTTGGATAACACTAGTAATGAGAATAGTGCGATATATGATGAATATAATAACCTAACGCAGTCAACTACACTTTTAAAACAAGCAGGAGTGACCCAACAAACTACCACTACTAACCTTACTTATGCTACCCCAACAACTACGCCCTATTACGTAGTAGGTAGACCAACAAATAAAACCCAAAGCGCAGTAGTAACCGGAGACACAATGACTTCTGAAGAGCAATATACTTACAATACGGGTGGTTTATTGACTAAAATAATGAAGCAAGGGCATAATACTAACTTTATTACTGAGGATAATGTGTATGACACTTTTGGTAATATAACCAAGAAAACAATATCAGCACCTGGACTCTCTTCTAGGGTCACAAATTATGAGTATGAAGGATCAGGACGGTTCCTGACAAAAAGTACTGATATAGAAGGATTATCAACAACATTCGTCTATAATACGGCTAACGGATTACTCAACTCAGAGACCAATCCTTATGGTTTAACAACAAGTTATACCTATGATTTCTTATTTAAGAAGACAAAAGCAACTGATTATCTTGGTAAAAGTGTTATTGTTACTTATTCTAAAAATGGGGGTGATAGCAGTATTGTAACTACAAGCGATGACGGCAGTGCTACCGAAGAATTTTTTGACGATTTGGGTAGAAAAATAAAATCAGGAGCAAAAGATATCTCCGGAAATTTCTCCTATGTGTCTTATGGCTATGATAATTACGATAGAAATACTAAGGTTAGCGAACCTTATTTTGGCACTAGCCCTACACAATGGAACGAAACTCAGTATGACACTTACGGTAGGTTACTTAAAAGCATCGCTTTTACAGGAAAAACTGTAAACATGACCTACACAGGACTTGTGACTAAAGTAGATGATGGAACCAAGATCAAGGAGTCAACTAAAAATACCATTGGTAATGTGGTCACTATGAAAGACACGCCAGGCGGCACAATTAATTACACCTATTTTGCCAATGGGAATCTTAAATCCTCAGATTATGATGGAGTTGTAACCACGATTGAACAAAATGGTTGGGGACGAAAAACCAAACTTACTGATCCTTCGGCAGGCCCATATACTTATGCTTATAATATATTTGGCGAAACCCTAAGTGAAACGACTCCAAACGGTTCTACAACCTATACACTGGATCCAGCTACAGGAAAATTGATAAACAAAACAATAGTAGGTACAAATACAAATACCGCCACAACCTATAACTATGATAGTGCTAGTAAGCTACTAAATTCCAGTAGTTTTGTAGATGCTCGGGAAAATAATGCAACAACAACGACAGTGTACACTTACGACAGTACTAAAAGGGTAGTGAGCAGTACTGAAACAACACCTTATGCAACATTTACAAAACAACTTACGTACGATGCTTTTGGAAGGTTGAATACTGTAACGTCAATAGCAAGTGCAACTGGTAAATCTAGTGCTAAAACGGTGCAACACACTTATAAAAATGGGCAAGCTTGGCAAATTATTGATACGGCTAATTCTCAAGTATTATGGCAAACTAATACGACGAATGCGAGAGGGCAACTTACAGCTGCCACGATGGGTAACGGAAATATTGCGATTACAAATACGTACGACCAGTATGGTTTTGGAACACAATTTAAGCATGATAGAGTTGGAATTACGCCTGGAAATGTGATGACTCTCAATACGGTATTTGACCCACTCAAAGGGAATCTAAGTAGTCGTACCAATAGTTTGTTCAATTGGAACGAAAATTTTCAATATGACAGTTTAGATAGGTTAACCACCTATACTAACGCGCAGGGGTTACAAGAAACACAAACCTATGATGATAGAGGTCGAATAACAGAAAATGCAGTAGGAACTTACGCTTACACCAATAATGCCAAAGCGTATCAAAACACTTCGGTAGCGCTAAGTCCTCAATCTAATGCATTTTATAAAAATAGGGAAGGAATTTTTAATGATGATTTTGAACAACAAAAGAATTGGGATATATATGAACCGTCAGTATTCACTTATGATAGTACAGCAAGTAAAACAGGAACTGTATCTTTAAAAATAAATAATAATACTTCGGGCGAAAAAGTGGTTCACTCAAGTGTTTGGATACCAATTGACAATGCTGTAGCTACAGAATATACGTATTCGGCTTGGGTAAAAAGTAGCGGCCCACAAGCAGAGTTGTTTCTATTTATGAAAACGAACACAGAAGCAGGGTATTACACTTTAGTTAGTCAAAAGGTAACTGATGTAATAAACGATTGGGTACTTATTGAAAACAACTTTTTAGTTCCAGCCAATATTAAAAAACTAAACCTTCGTTTAGATAATAACGGTTTAGGTAATGTATGGTTTGATGATGTAAAAATACGAAAAACGGATAATCCCGTTACTGCTGATAGAGAGCTAAGAGTAACCTATAACACATTTAAGAGTCCGTCAGAAATAGAAGAGACAGGAGTCGATATAATTAGTTTTACTTATAATGACGATAACAGTCGTAGCACCATGTTTTATGGTGGAACCGGACTTAAAGAAACCCGTCAATACCGAAAATATTACAGTGCCGATGGCAGTATGGAGATAAAACAGAATATGGTAACAGGGGCTGTAGAATTTGTTACCTATATAGGTGGCGATGGCTACACCGCACCTTTAGTAGTAAAAAGTGACGGCACAACCCAAAATTATTTATATTTACATCGCGATTATCAAGGAAGTATTCTAGCAATAACGAATTCCTTAGGGCAAGTAGTAGAAAAACGATTGTTTGATGCTTGGGGAAATATTGCTAAAGTGCAAGACGGAGCCGGTAACACGTTAAACGGTCTTACTATACTGGATAGAGGGTACACTGGACACGAGCATTTGCAAAGTGTGGGACTCATACACATGAATGGGCGTTTATACGATCCTAAGTTGCATCGATTCCTGCAACCTGATAATTATATACAGGATCCTAGCAATACGCAGAACTATAATCGCTATGGGTATTGTTGGAATAATCCCTTGAAATATTCGGATCCTAGCGGAGAGTTTACTTGGAGTGATTTATTTGCAGCTGCTGCAATTGTTGCAGGTGTTATTGTGGTAATTGCTTCAGCTGGTACTTTGACACCTGTGGCGCAGTACCTTATTGGAGCTGGAGCCGCACATTTTTTAGGTACATTTGCTATGTATGCTAACAATGGGTATAAAAACTGGGATGCTGCTTCGAATTATATAGGTATACAATCGCCTACAATAAATATTAAAACAGGTTGGGGAGATAGCAAACCTAGTAAAAATGGAGTTATTCAAAATGAATCAGTTGTAAAACCTAAAACGGTAGAGGAAGTTAAAGGACATAAAGGAGAGGAACTAAACCCTTCAACAGTTGGACAAAATTTGCCTCTTTTGGGTGGACGCTCTACCTATGCTGGAGGAGATAACCCTAAGACTTATAATAAAGATTATACTTATTCTTATGTTCCAACAATGATAACTGATTATCCTGCAATAGGTCACGATAGACGTTATGATAATTTAGGAATTACAGGAAAAAGAGGTTTATTCTTTGATACAAGGGCTATAGGTGCGGATTGGAAATTTGTATCAGAACAATTTCAACTTGCTGTTATTATGCCAGATCAAGTTACCAAATCAAACGCTTTAATACTTGGTGTAGGACTTGGGGCATTTGCAATACCAAAAACAATATATCAAATAACAAAACCAACCGGCTTTGCTGAAATAATGATGTGGTATTACTATAGTAGTGTTGGTGTTACTAATAAGCCTGGAAAATAAATATTTGCCTTATGAAAAAAATGATTTCTCTATTTATATTGTTTGTTTTTACTTCTTGTGATTTTGCTCCTGGAAGTTATCCGTATGCAGAAGTATATGAATTTGATGTTTCCGAAAAAGTTTTGATAAAAGCAGTTGAAGACTTTAAAAGTAATAATCCTAAATATGTATTATCAAATCAAGAAAGATTTATAGATGGCAGAAGGAATAAAAATGACCATTGGTATCATATTTGGTTTTATTATCCTGATGAAAATAAGATTGTAAAATCTTGGATAAGGGATAATAAAATAGCATTTGTGGGTATTGGAGATGGGATGGATTTAAGTAATTATAAAGAGATCAACAAAGATTTTAGTTGGTCAGAAAATAAAGAAGAGAAGGAAAAATTTGAAAAAGAAATTTTAAATATGATTAAAAAAAAGCTATAAATCCCGCTCTCTGAAGTGTTCTTAAAGTAGTAAAGTTGCAACGAGCAAAAGTCTGTGACTTTGAAATTGAAAATTTTAAATAGTAAAAATGAAAATTTTGTCCTTTCTAAAGAAAAAGCAGAAGAAAATATTTAGTTTGTATTCGATAAAAATAATAACTGTATTAACATATAAACAATAATGAATAAACTAGTAATCATCACATTTGCATGCCTTTGTATGTTGGGCTGTAGTACTGACAACCCAACAGCTAAGATTAGCACTTTTAATATTGAGCTTGCTCCCTCTACAGTCAATGTAACCGTTGATGAACCCTTTACCATTACCGTAAATGCAAACGAAAAAATGGCATTTATGGGCGCATCATTAGACAACTTTGCAACAGGAGGTTTAGCTGATTTGGGTTTTGGAAATTCTTATGTACTGCATTTTAATTTTGATACTCTAGGACAAAAAACGATCCTTGTGAGAGCACAAAACAGTCGAAATGAGCTATCAGAGAAGAAAGTTGTTGTTAATGTAACCCGGGGCAATGCCATTAAAATTACTGGTATGAAAGTACTATCGTTTTATAACATCAATCAAACCTGGGATCCTGAATATGTGGCTACAGATCCAAATCGCCTTGCAGATGTTTATTTCGGCTATAGTAAGTCAAGTCTAAATAATTATTTTGACAGTAAATACAGTATTCGTAAATGGTTTGTTTCAAGCGTTAAAGAAAATCAAGGGGACCTAACATGGAATCTAACTACTAACGAATTATATATTAAACCAAATGGCATTCTAAGATTTGGTTTGGTAGATCAAGATGCTCCTCCTTTAGGTCAAGATTTACTAAATGGTCCGCCAGATTTTAGAGATATTTCATTTGCTGATTATCTTGTTTCTAAACCCAAAACCATAACCTATTCTTTCCCAGAAATAAATTTGCAATTTATTCTGTCGGTGGAATGGTCTAATTAGTTATTTTTCCTAAAAACATTCTGTGAGACTTAAATTACTACTATTATTTTACTTTTTTACGTTAGCATCTTTCGCTCAACAAGAAGCCAGTGTATGGTACTTTGGGATGAATGCAGGACTCAAATTTTTGCCTGATGGTTCTGTTACCGCTTTGAGTGATGGTAAGCTTAAAACGAATGAAGGATGTGCTTCAATAGCAAACAGCAATGGAGATTTATTATTTTATACTGATGGTAGAACAGTTTGGGATAAAAATCATGTCATTATGCCGAATGGTGATTATGCTGGAGGAACAGGTTTGTTGGGAGATATGTCCAGTACGCAGTCTGCCATAATAGTACCTAAGCCAGGAAATGTAAATATTTATTATATTTTCACCTTGGATGAGCCTCATCATGAAAATGCCGCCAAATATCCCAATGCTTTTTCCGGAAATTATAATGAGATGGATAGCGGTAAAACCCCTGATGATGATGATGGTTTAAACAATGGTTTGAACTATTCAATTGTAGATTTAAGTATTGTGGGAACTAATGGTAGTGTAGGAGATATAATAAGCAGGAACAACCACCTGATCACTTATGATACTAATCCTGCTGGTGAAGAAATTAAATATAAATGCTCAGAAAAGTTAACCGCTGTAAAAGATGCCTCAGGAAATGGTTTTTGGGTTATTACACAGTTTACAGATAATGTTTACGCATTCAAAGTAACAGCAACTGGAGTAGTAACCACCCCAGTAAAGTCAGCATTTGTGCCAAGTGTTCCTACTTTTGGGTTTCGTAGAAATGCAATAGGATATCTAAAGGCATCTCCCGATGGAAAAAAATTAGCAGCTGCTTATGATCAGATTGATACAGCGACTAGCCCGTTTAACAATTATAAAGGAGCGGTTTATACATTTGATTTTGACAATTTAACGGGCGTTATCAGTAACTCTCAATTATTAATCAAAGATGTTGTTGCTTATGGTGTAGAATTTTCAAGTAATTCAAAAATTCTTTATGCAAGTTTCGATGCTGCCGTGGGTTCCTATCAGTTGGTTCAATTTGATTTAATGAGTGCCAACATTCCTAATTCAAAAATTCGAATTTTTGGTGGGAATTATGGTATTGGAGCACTGCAATTAGCACCAAATAATAAAATTTATTTTTGCACTTATGGGCTTAATTCTTTGGCAGTTATAAATAATCCCGATGTTTTAGGTTTAGGATGTAATTATGATAAAGAGGGGCAGCAACTCGCTCCAAATACAAAACGTATTTTAGGTTTACCACCTTTTATCACTTCTTTTTTTGATGCTTTTTTTGACGCTAATAATCTATGTTTAGGTTCAACCACTCAATTCGCCTTAAATTCAGCACAAACGGTAACTTCTGCGGTTTGGGATTTTGGAGACGGTACGATATCAAATGCAATTAATCCATCACATAGCTATGCGACCGCAGGTACATTTATAGTAACTGTTACTGCTGCAGGTTTAACAGGTTCTACTACAAAAACCAAAGAGATTGTCATATCGAAAGTTCCCACCGCAACTACCCCACAAAACTTGTTGATTTGCGATGATAATAATGATGGTTTCTACAATTTTGATTTGACTGCTCAAAATGTAGCTATTCTCAACGGGCAAGCTCCGAGTTTATGCACCATAAAATATTTTGCCAACGCAGTTGATTATACCAATAATTTAGCAATTCCTACACCTACTAGTTATACTAATGTTACAGCATACCAACAAGAAACCATACTAGCAGAAATTTCTAATAATGCAAATCCTGCATGCAAAACCACCACTTCCTTTACTATTGATGTTTTTGATAGTCCATTGCCTAATCTTCCTACTAACATTCCTAATCTTAGTAGTTGTGACAATACCAGCGTGGGGACAGAAACTGATGGGAAGGTAGTTTTCGATTTGACACAAAGAGCAAATTTAGTTTTAAACGGTCAGTTGGCTACTCAATTTTTTCTATCCTATTATAGGGATGCAGCTTTAGCACAGGTTATTACATCGCCAACAGCCTATCAAAACACAAATCCCACCGAAACGATTTATGTAAAAATGGTGAATATTGACAATATTGCTTGTTTCGCTATTACTTCTTTTGTGCTACAAGTGTTTGCTTTGCCTGTGATTACTGCTGTTGTCGATTTAAAACAATGTGACGACGATATCGATGGCTTTAGTATTTTTAATTTGGAGGAAGCAATTCCTAAAATATCCAATAATGCCTCAACCGAAACTATTTCTTTTTTTAAAACAATAGCCGATGCGCAAATCAACGTCAATCCAATAACCAATACTACCGCACATACCAATCAAACGGTCAGTAATGATGTGGTTTATGTGCGTGTTGAAAATATGAATAATTGTTTTAGAATCGCAAAATTGAATCTTATTGTTTCCACCACACAAATTCCTCTAAATTTTAGTAAAACTTTTACTCAATGTGATGATACCCTTTTAGGTACAAATAGTGATGGGATTGCTTCATTTGACTTCAGCACAGTCACCAATCAAATTCAATCAATCTTTCCTGCTGGACAATTACTTGATATCACGTATTACAGAAATCTAAATGATGCCTTAGCTGAAAAAAATACAATTGCTAATATTTCTAATTATAGAAACATTGGGTATCCAAACTCACAAAAAATATACATTCGTGTAGATAGTAAACTCAATAACGATTGTTTGGGTTTAGGAAGTCATATTACCTTAAATGTAGAAACAGTTCCCATTGCAATCCCGATTACAGAAACGCATTGTGATGATGATCAAGACGGCATGTTTTCTTTTGATACTGCTACAATTCACTCCCGTTTACTAAATGGATTGAGCAATGTTAGCGTGACTTATTTCGATCAAAATAACAATGCTTTGTCAAGTCCATTACCTAATCCATTTACAACCGCTTCACAAGTTTTAAAAGTGAGAGTAACAAACAATACGCCAACAGCCTGTTCTTATGACACTACGGTCGAGTTTATCGTTTCAGATTTGCCAGAAGCATTTTCGGTGCCAATGACGTTAACTACAGTTTGTGATGACGAGGCGGAAACAAGTACACAGGATGGAAAATTTGCTTTTGATACTTCAACTTTTCAAAACATTATTTTAGGAGGACAAACAGCTATGATTGTTAAGTATTTTGATCAAAATAATAATTTGCTTCCAAGTCCCTTACCCAATCCGTTTGTTACAGCTACTCAAAATGTACGAGTGGAAGTTATTAATCCAGATAATCTTGCTTGTGCTGTAACAGTGACACTTCCTTTTGTAATAAATCCTGTGCCTATTATTAATTTAACAGGGGACGAACTGGTGTGCAGTAACTTAAGCACTTTTACCAAAATTATCAATACAGGTTTACTAGACGTTTCATTAATGGGGAACTACAACTACGTATGGGCTTTTAATAAAATAGTTATTCCAGGAGAAACAAATTATGCTTTAACCGTAAATAAAGCGGGTCTTTATACTGTTGATGTAATTAATATGCAAGGCTGTTCAAGCACGCGAACCATTATCGTTTCCGCTTCAGATATTGCTAAAATCACGGATGTAAACATAGTGGATTTGGCCTCGTTCAATAGTATTACCATTTCGGTAACAGGTGCCGGCGATTATGTGTATGGACTTGATGACGAATTTGGAAACTACCAGGAAGAAAATGTTTTTAACAATGTTAGTGCTGGAATCCACACTGTTTTTGTCAAGGATTTGAATGGTTGTGGTATCGTTGCAAAAGAAGTAGCGGTATTAGGAATTCCGAATTACTTCACGCCAAATGAGGATGGTTTCAATGATTATTGGAATATTAAAGGAACCAATACTGCTTTTAACACAAAAATTATAATTCATATTTTTGATCGATATGGAAAATTAATAAAACAAATTAGTCCATTAAATCAGGGCTGGGATGGGACATTCAACGGGCAACAGATGCCTGCTAGTGATTACTGGTATTCTATACAATTAGAAGACGGTCGGATTTTGAAAGGGCATTTTTCTTTGAAAAGATAGATGAGTTTTGATAAGAATTAAATAAATATTTTTTAACATTCACTTTTGAAAAGCAGAAATTAAGATAAGGATAAGTAATTTTTAGTATTACATGTCTTGAAAAGTTTTTAATTGGCTAATTTCTGAGTATTACCAACATTTTAAAATTTTAACTAAAAAAAGCCTGTTTTTGAAAAATGTTGGCACGTTTTCGATAACAGCCTATTAAATAGCGTATTGTAATTTTGTTTTCGTTCTAATTGCAAAGGATTGAATTATACTATTTCATAAATGCAATGGTTTAAACTAAAACTACAGAAAACATGAAATTTAATGAAAGAATTAAGAATATAGTTCTAGAGACAATTTGCCTGCTATTTGTTCTTCTATTTGTCTATGCAGCAGTTAGCAAATTGCTGGATTTCGAGAACTTCCAAGTGCAACTGGGACAGTCTCCCTTATTAAGTAGTTTTGCAGGTTGGGTGGCATGGACTGTTCCTGTTTTGGAATTACTTATTTCTCTACTGATTATTTTTAATAGATGGAGAATCATAGGTCTTTTTGCTGCCTTTAGTCTTATGATTATGTTTACCACTTATATAGTAGTTATTTTAAATTTTAGTTCTTTTGTACCTTGTTCATGCGGAGGAATTCTTGAAAAAATGGGTTGGTCAACTCACTTAATATTTAATGTTTTCTTTGTCGCTTTATCCGTTGTAGGAATCTGTATTCTTTCCAAAAAAAAAATATCCCAATTTAGTGCAAAGCCATATGCGATTTATCTCTCACTGATTAGCACGGCAGTTTTAAGTACCGGTATCGTGGTCTTATTTTTTATTGTATCAGAAGATATTATGCATCATCGAAATAATTTTGTTCGTCGCTTCCCAGGTGATGCTACAAAAGTTGGAGAAATTGATCTCGATTTTAATTCTTATTATTTTGCAGGGGCTGGTGAGGGCAAAATATATTTGGGGAATTTTACAGCTCCTCTTCTAGTGACCACGATGGATAAGTCTTTACTTAAAAAGAATGAATTTAAGATTCATCCTAATCGAACTGATTTTAAATTTCAATCTGTTCAAGTTCGCATTCTACCTCCAAATTTTTACCTAGTAGATGGAACTGTACCAGTAATCTTTAAAGGAAAAATAGCAGATTGGAATGCTAATTTACAATGGAACGGAGCAATTACTTTTTCTCACTATCAGCTTATTGATTCCCTTAATTTAGTATTTCGATCCAACTACAATATAAAAGGGGAAAGTATTCTTGGAACCTTATATTTTGGAAGTTCTCCAAAAACGAATTTTAATGCCAATCTTTTACAGAAACAGATTGATGGAATTTTTGATGTAGACGGCTATCTTCATTTTGACAAAGCCCTTAATCGGTTAGTGTACATCTATTTGTATCGCAACCAATTCATTGTTGCAGATCAGGCACTGAATATTAACTATCGAGGTAAGACAATAGACACTATTAGTAAGTCTCAGATTAAAGTTGTTGATGTAACAAGTAGAAAAGAGCGCAAACTGGCAGCGCCCCCTTTATTGGTTAATAAGTCTAGTGCGGTTTCTAACAATTTACTGTTTGTCAATTCAGCATTAATTGGACAATATGAACCTCTAGAAATGTGGGAGGAAGCAAGTATCATTGATGTATACAATCTAAACACGAATACCTATGTAGGGAGCTTTTACATTTATGATTATGATGATGAAAAGTTGAAGAACTTTTTTGTGCTGGATGATAATTTTTATGGATTTATAGGAAGTCATTTAGTTCAATATAAGTTAAACAAAGGATTACTATCAACTAATGTAAATAACGATCAAAAGTAGAAAAGAATAATGTCTTTAAAATATACTGGCCAGTGTCGGGGGAACGATCGAAAACCTGTCAAAGAGTAGATCAAAAATAATTTTAATTTTATTAATTATGAAAGCAAATTTTATCAAACAGGTTATTCCTGTTGCCGTATTTGCTCTTGCGATAGCAGGGGCATTTACAACCAATGCTATGAATGTGCGTTCTAAAACAGTAGCAACAGTTCAAGGTTATGTTAAACTGAATCCACAAGGAACGTCATGTGAACAACGTGATATGTGTTCAACTATCAACAATGGAAACATTTGTACCGTAGGATTAATACCAGGTGGTACGCCATTGTTTGCTAAAAATTCGGCAAATCAATGTACAGTAACGGTTTATAGACCCTAGTGTTTATTGTTAGTAGAAAAGGGCAATGCAGTTCCAGCAAAGGAACTGCATTGTTTTTTTAATAGGTAATGTTACCTCTTTTCAAGGACGACACAGACTCATTTTTGTCCTTTAAATAATAATCGAACCACTGTTCAATCCGCTGAGTCAAGTCCTTCTGGTATTTTTTTTGCATTAGTACATGACCTTCTCCGGGATAGAGTAGCATCGTATTAATTTTGCCAAGACGTCGGAGCGCCAAATGAAATTCAATACTCTGATAATAATGCACATGATAGTCCTCTTCACCAGCCCATGATAGTAGTGGCGTGTTCACTTTGTCCGCATAATATATCGGAGAATTTTGTAGGTATGCCGCATAGTCTTCGTACAATGATTTACCTATTCTCAATTGCCCAAATTCATAGTGCCAAAAATTAGGTTTTTGCATATCCCATGCTACATACAAATAACCACTTATATAATCGGTAATAGCTGCACCAGCCACCGCTGCTGCAAACAGATTACTTTGGGTAATTATATAGTCTGTTTCATATCCACCGTAAGAGTGACCAATAAGCCCTATTTTAGTGCTGTCAATCGCCGCGAGGTCAACTGCTTTTTCTGTGCCAGAAACAACGCAATCTACTGCGGATGGTCCTGGGTTTCCAATCTCATAAATGATATCAGGCAAGAAAACGAAGTATCCTTTTGAAGTAAAATTGCTAATATTAAATCCTGTCGGATTGTTGTCAGATGGGTTGACATATTTATACAGTTCTTTAAATTGCTTTTCATAAACATGTACCACCATAGGGTATTTTAAATCAGCATTATAATTGGAAGGATAGAATAAAACACCATTTAATACTATGCCTTTGGAATTGGTGTATCGAATCAATTTAGATTGTCCCCAGTTGTATTTGTTATGCTGCGGGTTACTTTGAAAAAATATTTTTTCTTTCGAGCTTGGGTTTTCTTTACTAATTATTCTTGGTGGTGTGTCATAATTTTCTTCAAGATAAACATAGCTATCATTTTTTTTAGAAGCTATGAATTGACTCGTTTGCATTTTCTTGTCCAGCAAGGGTTGCAGCCCGTTTTTCGAATCCCAAAAACAATAGCCAGTATGTTCGAGTGCTTCGGTCTTAATTAGCAATCTGTCTTTGGGAGCAAATAGTCCTTTATAAGTACTGTCGTAATTCATTTTTAGGGACTGCTCTTTAGATTGGGTAACGATTCTATAGGTTGTTTGATTTTCTCGCCCATTAGTCAATCGAAGCGCACTTGATCCATCTATTGCAATACTCCAGATATCATATTGGTCATAAACAAAAAGTGTTTTATCTTCTCCGATCCATCCTGGATTGCCATAAGGGGAGGCTTCCTCAGGCCAGTCGGAATTCGTATCAGAAAAGGATACGCCCAACTCTTTGGTGAGATTTTTATGAAGTCCACTTAAAATGTCATAAACCCACCAATGGCTGTTTTTAAAGTAAACAACATGATTCTTATAGATAGAGACAGCAGTTCCTCCATCAATACCTATTTGATTTTGCAGAACTAATTTTCGATCGCCAGTCGCCAAATCCATTAAATAAAGATCCACAGCAGGGGCTAAGTTGGCTTGTGGTTCATAGCGTTGCGGATTAAAGAGGAGCGCTTTTTTTTGGTCTCCATTCAACATCATTTTCGGAAATTCATTGTCCGTTATACGTTTAAAAAAGTGTTCTTTAGGCCACCAGACGGCTACTTTTGCTAATCTATCCCAGTGGTCAATTTGCACTTTAGATGGATAAATAAACGGATCTGATGTATTCCAAACTTGCACCTTTGTGGGATCAATAGGAACAGTAGTTTTCTGTAATCCAAAGAACAGTCGCTTACCATCTTTTGAAATGCTAAGATTTGCAAAAGAGGACGAGATAACTTCCATATCAGTCGGAAAATCATCGTACTGTTCTGGATTAAAAGTATACAATTTATGTCCGTCTATACTATAGTATGCCACTGAAGTACGGGCTGTCTTTTTCTCATCATCCAGAGGCTGCTGTAAAAATGCTATGGAATTTCCGTTTTCTTGCCATACCGTATCCAAATAGTTAAACTCTTCCGTCGTACTTGCTATTAAAGTTGTCGTTTTATTGCATAAATTAAGTAGAGCGATGGTAGTACTTTTTTCAGATTTTGTGGTATAGACTAACGCATCTACGTTGGAGTTGTACCAATAATTTTCAACATTATCTAAAACAAGAGAATTGCCGCTTTCTACGTTTTTTATCTCCAGCAGTTTTTTTCCATCGTACTGCTTTTTCATAAAGATGATATCTGTGGTGCCCACTCTCAAATCGTAGCTGACTACCTGCTCAACAGTCTGTTGTTTTGACGTTGCTAAATCTGTAATTAGAAGCTCCCCCTTGCGGGACATTGCAGAAAACCATTTGTCACCAATAAATGCCCCTTTACTTGCCCCAGGAAAATTATAAAGGGTAGTGGCAATAGTGCTTTTGACAAACAAGGTATCATTTCCACTATCGTAGTAGAGAGCAAAGCTCATCCATTTTCCACTTTCAGACAGTTGCCCAGCTCTAGGGGAACTCCACAAATGGTAATCATTAGCTGTCAGCTCTTTTTTATCCTTATTTTGGCTAAAACCGTTCAACGAGATTAGTAGAGAAGCCATTATACTTAGGTATACCAATATCCTTTTGCTTACCAAAGAGGTTCTGTTTTTTTTATTTTTCATGTCTTTACTGCTCAGGCACTATTTTTAGTACCCATTATTTTGTGGATTCAGATTGGGATTTAATGAAATCTCAGATTCAGGTAAGGGGAACAACCTATCCGTAGTATTCCAACCAGGTTTTACGACTGTTAATGCCGCATCGAGTTGGTTTGTTCTTTTAAGGTCAAAAAAGCGATGCCCCATTTCGGTAAAAAGTTCCACCTTTCTCTCCTGCAATAAAGCAGTAAGAATATCCGATTTACTCAGAGCTGTAGTGTTCACTAGGCCTGCAGTATTTCTAATTTTGTTCAAATCTTCTTTCGCTCCAATAAGATCCCCTTGCTGCGCTCGTGCTTCACCACGAATCAAGTATTGCTCTGCTAAACGAAATACGACAGAGTATTCCATTGCTCCCAAAGTATTTGATTTTTGACGATACTTATTGACGTGATACCAGCTATCACTTCCGTCTGTTATTGTTTTTACCCAATGAATCTTCCGTTGATCCCCAATTTCAAAATCATTTAGGAGTTGATTACTCAAAGCAACAGTGGGTGGTGGTCCTGAGGTAAAGATGAAAGTTTCTCCTTCCTGCGTATTTTGCCCATCGGTACGAGGCATAAATTGCCAAATAGTGGTACTACTTTCTTTTAAGAAGATGGCCTCCAGATTATTTTCCCAAGGATATACTCCGGTATTATTGATGAGGTACGAAGCGGTATCGGCTGCTTCTGCCCATGAGCTATTATAAAGATAGACCCTTGCTAATAGTGCCATGGCCACAGACTTATTAGGACGTACCCGATCGCTAGAAATATAGTTGTCCGATAGCAATGAAGCAGAAAGTTGTAAATCACTGATGATATGGGAATACAGCTCCGAAGAAGGCATTCTGTGTGCCACTTTATTTTGCTGATAATTAGTTGTCGTAATGTAGGGCACGTCACCGTATAGATTTAAAAGATAAAAAGTAAGTAAGGATCTTACAAATAATGCTTCGCCTGTAAGTTCATCTTTGTCCACTTTAGCCAATACAGTAGAAGCGCTAACCCCTTCGATAATTGCATTCGCAGCATAAATTTGGCTGTAGCTGCTGCTCCACCAACTAAAAATTTCGGTATTAGAAGCAAGGATGCTGTTGTTGTAAAAATTTCGGGTCGTTCCAGAAATTCCGCCGTAATAATCAAGTTCATCTGCATAGTTCCCAAGTTCATTGGATAGTCCTGAAACATTCCCGCTTAAAATGCCCGTGTCTCTCATTTTGGCATAAATACTCACCATAGCCGCATTGGCTGTAGCCTTGTCCTGAAAAACGGCGCTTGCCGTAAGTTGCGATGTCGGGAGATCAACATCGACAAAATTATCACAGCTACTCAGAAGCAGACTAAATGCAAGGAATGGGATAAGCAATCTATTGGTTACTATTCCAGATTTACCTTGCTGGATAAATCGGAAAAATGATATTTGTTTCATAATGTTTGAAATTAAAGGGTTAAAAAGTAAGCTGGATTCCCGTCGTAAATACTTTTAAAGGCGGGAGACTTGAACTAAATCTGGACTCGGGGTCTGCTCCGCGATACGAGGTAATGGTAAGCAAGTTTTGACCTTGAAATACGAATCGGCAATTGATACCTTTGAGCCATTGTTGCGAAACAGTATAGGACAAGGACAAATTTTTGAGACGAATATAGGATGCGTCCACAATCATGGCGTCACTGGAGTAAAAATTGTAAAATGCGGACACTGCTGCACCATTTACTCCTGTAGTATATTGTTGATAAAGCGCACTGTCTCCTGAATTTTGCCAACGATCAACAACTGTTGCTGGCTGATTTGTCATTGTTCCTGGAATTCCCGTAGTATAAGATCCACTATAATTTAGTTGCTTTACCCCCTGAAACAAAAAATCCAATTGCCAGTTTTTATAGGTAATTGTATTTTGAAATCCTCCAAAATATTTTGGATTCAAATCACGGATGGACTGTTTGTCCTCTGCCGCCGTAAGTACCCCATCGTTATTAAAATCCTCAAATTGATAGATACCCGTTGCCGGATCAATACCCGTATAATGGTACACTTTCTTAATATTTAAAGGCTGACCAATTACGAACTGATTTTCGTATGTTGACCCTTTAAGATTAGGGAAAGACAACAGTTTATTACGCGAGATTGTCAAATTAAAACTGCTGGTCCAGTTAAAGGACTGTTTTTGAAAATTTATTGTTCGTAATGTTAACTCGATTCCTCTGTTTTGTACTGTTGCATCTAAGTTTGCTTGTAAGGAATTGAACCCAGTTGTGGCAGGGAGTGGAATTCCCACTAATTGATTTGAAGATTGATTGTTATACCAGCCTGCTGTTAAAAAAATTCGGTCTTGTATAAAACCGGTTTCTAATGCGAATTCTAATTTTTTATTGGTCTCCCATCCAAAATTGGGATTAAACAAGCGTGTTGGTTCCAGTCCGACAACTCCCCCATAATTGTTTCCAGAAGAGCCGTAAGCATCTAAAAACTGATAATCCCCAATTTGGTCATTTCCTGTAGTACCATAACTAGCCCTAAGTTTTCCAAAACTTAAAAAAGGAAGATTATCTTTTATAAAATTGGCATTGGAAAACAACCAGGCACTTCCAATCGCTCCAAAGGTGGAAAACTGTTTCTGTGCACCAAATCTACTTGAACCGTCCCTTCTAGCTGTAAAATTGAGGATGTATTGGTTCACCCAAGAGAAGTTAACCCGCCCAAAAAACGCTTGGTATTTATACACGGATTCCTCATGCAAAAGATCATATACGTTAAAGGCGGAGGAAAGATTATAAAGCAGACTATTACTACTAAATCCGTTTGCCTCTTGCACTAGTTGAAGGGTTTTCTGCTGTTGGAAAGTACTTCCCAATAGCACTTCTGTTTTCCCTTTGCCAAATTCTTTTGTCCATGATATTTGGGGTTCGATGATCCATGATTTTCTGTTCGTGGTATTGACATAAATAGAGGAATATTCACTTCCTACTTCATAGGCAGGATCATACAAAGTAGAAGGTTGTGTGCGGCTATCATCAAACCGAGTATCTGTAAAACCAATACTTGTTTTAGCAATTAAATGGGGGAGGATGTTGTAAGACAACAAGCTGTTGACGAATAAGTCATTGGTTCGGGATATATATTTTCCATTTAGGTTAGCAAGAGGATTATTCCAGGTACTGTTTTCCCAGTTTAAATTTCCCTGCGCATCATACAAAGCTGGTGCATTAGGCGGAAGAAGAATGGCTTGTTGCGTAATATCAATCCCTGGTTGGTTGTTTTCCTGTGCGGTATAACCCATCGAAAAATTGAGTCTAAATTTTTTATTTTCTGATTCGTGATTCAGTTGAGAGTGTATATTTCCTTTTTTATAATTAGAAGCACCAGGGAAAACGGTTGTTTCTTTGTGAAAGTTTCCATTGACTATGAATTGCGTTTGTGACGATCCGCCTGAGACGGATGATTGCAAATCAGTAAACTCAGCAGTTCCTCCTATAAATTCCTTTTGCCAGTTCGTATATCGGTTTTGATCCCAAGTACCGTTAACATCATAATCAGAAAAACCATAAGGAATACCATCATTAACAAATGCTTCTTTTCGCATTTGCAAGTATTGCGAGGTATTCATCAAATCCATCAGTCGGGTGACTTTCCCAAAACCAGTAGAAACATTCGTAGTGAATTTTGTTTTGCCTTCTTTGCCTTTTTTAGTAGTTATGAGTACCACACCATTAGCACCACGGGATCCATAAATGGCTGTTGCATCAGCATCTTTAAGTACTTCAATGCTCTCGATATCTCCGGGGTTGATACTGTTTAGTGGACTGATTCCGCCAGGCAGGACAGTGCCAGTTAAATCAGAACCTAGCGCTTCTGAAGCATAAGGAACACCGTCAATGATGTAAAGAGGCTTGTTTCCATCAGAGCGCAAACTATTTTGTCCTCTAATCTGGATATCAAAACTACCGCCAGACACTCCAGTGTTTTGTGTAATATTGACCCCAGCCATTCTTCCCTGCATAGCTGCCAGCACATTGGTGACGGGTTGTTTTTCTATGTCTTTTGCTGTAATTCTAGCAATGCTACCAGTACGTTCGCTTTCCTTGACGGAATAGTATCCCGCATTGACGCGTACTTCTTGAAGCGTTGTGGCATCTTCTTGCAAAACGATATCAATCGTTTTAAGCGCATTGATTGGCATAGAGACCGTCTTATACCCCATAAAGGAATAGACGAGCGTAGCGCTAGGGGAAGCCGCTATTTGATATTTCCCATCAAAGTCTGTAATGACAGCCGTATTTGTTCCTTTAATAGTAACCGTTACGCCTGGTAATGGGCCATTAAAATCTGTAACGGTACCGCTTACTTGATGGGTTTGAAGGTTGAGCTTTATAAAATTGCTACCATTGTAAGCTAGGACAGGGTTAAGGAACAAGTACAACCCTAAAATAAGGAAATACACTATTGTCCTACTCCCGTTGATTAATGAACTATTTTTCATAATTTTGGTTATTGGTTAGATGAAACATGCGTTTTGTTTTACTGTGACTCTCTATTTTGTTTGACGACAGGGGTAGAGAGTCTTTTTTTATGTGATGAGCCACAAAGGCGCTAAGGCATTAAGGTTAATTTTATTTAGTCATAGGCTTTAAAAGTTTGATGGTTGTGCGTTAAAGGTTATTAGTTACTGTAGCTTCTCAATAAGCTGCACCGTTTATTAATTGAACTTAGTATCTTTAAAAACGGCATTTTAGATCCGTTTTAGATCTGGACGACTCGTTTAGGAAATTCTGCTACAACCATAAAGCCAAAAGCATATAAGTGCTATTAATGCCACTATTAAAGCAGCTTGTATTTGTTTGTAGTATTTCATAATATTGGTTGTTGGTTAGATTAAACATATGTTTTGTTATGACTCTCTAATCTGTACGACGACAGGGGATAGGTTCTCTTTGATCTCTTTGATTCATTATTACCATTCTATCATTAGCAAGCTATTTTTTTTGGTTTTATAGGATTACTAAATAACCTGCACCTTGTGATAACTAACTCAAATTAAATTATGTCCATTTTATTCAAAAGGTTTTTTGGTGCAGGTATTTAGGTTTAATAGATTATAAAGCCATAAATGGTTTTGTCAATTTTATAGTTGACTTTAAGTATAATAGCATGAATTCCACCAATATTTTTTAGATGAATATCCATTTTTTATTTTGGTTCAAAAACTCCTTTTGCTCCCCCTCGCAAAACATATTCTAAAAACTTAAGCATACCATTTGGAAAATAGAAATAAAGACAATACTTTTAAAGTGCGAGTTTAAAATAGAAAGGCTGAAATCTAAGTGCCAAAAGCAGCTTAGGTTTGCGGTGGGATATAACTATACAAATGTTGTTTGTAATAAATCTCATTTTATATATCAGGATAGGGTTTCACACATCAGTATGTAATTATACTGATGGTAGAAGTTGCTCTTGTAAGAGTGCTTCACAGCGTTTCCTAACCTAACTCATTGTTTGTTTCAGTAGAGGGCGACAAAAGGAACCTATAATTAGTAGTTAATTAAGGTGGTTTACTACGAGTAATACATAAAAAATTCGTTCTCATAATTTATAGGTTTATGGTTATGGAACGATGTATTTCGGGTATGAAGAGTGCTTGCAGAAAAAGCAAGGAGCGGCCTCACACTTTAGACTCAAGGGCGACCAAACCCATCTTTAAAATCTTTCGATTATAAAGTTACCACCTAAAGCTTACGTGAGAACCGCTCGCATGCCTTTGCAAAAGTAAGAAACTTTATGACATGGAGCGACTTCACGATACTCTCGAAGGTAAACTTGGTCGTTTTGAGTCGAGATAACATCGTTTTAATTATGCCAAAAAGGCTAATTGTCAATTCGCTAGAACAAATATAATAAAATTAATTAAATACCCAACATATAGGGTAAATATTTTATCATTTATGGAAAAATTAATTTGCTTTGAGACAACACAATATGATTTGGACTTTATAAATCATATAAAAGCAATACGTAAGGAGAAGGATTTTACTAAAGATGAGCTAAGTCTAAAGATGGGAGTAGCTAGAAGTTTTGTAAGTAATGTAGAATCATTTACTCAACGACACAAATATTCTACGCGTCACATTGCTTTATTGGCAAAGGCTTTTGGTTTTAAAAACATTTCAGACCTGATGAAGTTCCCTACTCCTCAATATGATAAAATTAAAGTTACTGTAAAACAAACTATGAACGAAAGTGGTACTAAGGCTTTAAGTTCAGAGGTGGTGAAGATAGAGTCTTTAGAATAAGTATACCGGTAAAGAATATAAACATTTAGTAGTTCCAAAAGTTTAAGTCGTTGTGGAGTTCTATTCTTAAATTCATATTAGTAGATACAACAAGCAGTGCTCTACCACAAATGTCTTTAAATATCATACCGAATCCTATTGAAAGAGATGTTCTTTTGCAAATAAATAGGGAAAGGGAAAAACTTATCTGGGATTACTTTTAAGCATTGATGAATTTATCACGAAATCACTAAAAGTGGGTATTGTATTAATAATTTTAATAGCTTTTATTTACAGTCCTAGAAATATTGCATGAGTTATGGTAAAGCTTTAAAGAAAGATCCTACACATGTAATTTCCCAACTAAGATAAGCGGCCTTCCGTTGGCGGTAATTATCCCAATATAATCGAGTTCATATGAAGAAAATCGACCTACATATTCATACAATTGCTACAGTTAGTGATAAAGCTTTTGAATTCGACTTATCGAAATTAAAAGAGTACACTGAAAAACTTGATATTGATGCAATAGCTATTACAAATCATAATGTATTTGATTTTAAACAATACAATGAAATTGTTAAAGAACTTGACATAATTATTTTCCCAGGAATTGAAATTGATTTAGAAAGAGGGCATTTATTATTAATAGCTGATAATAAAGATTTGTCAGAAATTAACGATTTTGCAAAAAAATGCGAAAGAGTTACTTCTTTGATTAATACAAAAGATGATTATATAACGCTGCAAGAATTTAATCAGATTTTCACTGTATTAGATAAATATTTACTGATTCCTCATTATCAAAAAAATCCAATAATAAATAATGATATAATATCTCAAATTAATTCTTTAATAAGTGCTGGCGAAGTATCAAGTTATAAAAAATTTAAAACTTGTATAAAGGATAAAGAGAGTTTAGTCCCTGTAATTTTTAGTGATACGCGATATTTTTCTACAATGAAAAACTTTTCAACTCAACAAACTTTTGTTGATTTAGAAGAAATTACATTAAATGGAATTAAATCTTGTCTTACAGATAAACAAAAAGTATTTCTAACTAAAGAAGAAGGAAATAATTTTTTTCAAGCTACAGATGATGGACTTATGTTATCAACAGGTTTAAATGTTATCTTAGGAGAGCGTTCAACAGGAAAAACAGTAACATTAGAAAAAATATTTCATAATCATGACAATGTTAAGTATATAGAGCAATTTTCTTTATTACAAAATGATAAACAAAAATTTGAAGAACTACTTTCAAGAAGGCATAGCTCTGTTTCTGAAGAATTTTTAAGTGAATTTAAACAAGTTATTGATTCTGTAAAGAATATTGATGAAAAACAAAACGAACTTGAAATTGAAAAATATTTAGACTCGTTGTTAAAGTATGCTTCAGATAACGAAAAAGCTGACGCTTTTTCAAATACAAAACTATTTAGTGAAAATTTATTTACAAAAAAAGATTTATTTAGTTTAAAAAATCTAATTTCAGCAACTAAGCTTTTAAAAGAAAATTCAGACTATAAAAGTATAATCAATAACCATATAACTAACCAATCATTAGAAGCGTTGGAAATCGATCTAATGAAAGAATATCTTCGACTTGAAGTAATTAACTTGAAAAAAGACTGGGTTAATAATCTAATTTCAAAAGTTAAAGATGAACTACGTTTTAGAACTTCATCAACTGTTCCAGAAGATGTTGATTTTTATAGGATGATGGTTGAAAAAGATAAAGTAAATAAATTTATTAAAATTGTAAATGATTTAAAAAAAGAAAGCGAAATAGACAGAAAAGAAATAAGAGGTTTTAAAATTGTTGCTTTTACGAAAAATTTCACAAGCGCTACGCACTTGAAAAAAGTATGTAAAAGACAAATTTCTTTAACTGGAGCTTTTTTAAACTATAATTTGCCTTTTAAATTTTTAAAATCATTACAAAGTCTTGATATTGAGGAAACAGAGTTGTACAAATTCTTTATCGACATTGAATATAAAACCTTAAATAAACTTGGTTTTGAAGTTTCAGGTGGCGAACGCTCTGAATTTAATTTGCTACATGAAATTAATGACGCTTTAAAACATGAAATGCTATTAATAGATGAACCTGAATCATCTTTCGATAATATTTTTCTAAAAAACGAAGTTAATGCACTATTGCGAGATATTTCGAAATCAATACCAGTAATTATTGTAACACATAACAGTACAGTTGGTGCGTCCATAAAACCAAATTATATTGCTTGTACTAAAAGAGAAATTAATGATGGTAAAATTATTTATAAAACTTTTTCTGGACATCCAGCTGACATACATTTAAAATCAGTAACTGGAGAAATTATCAATAATTATGATGTTATGCTAAATTGTTTAGAAGCAGGAAATGATGAATATAATAAAAGAAGAGAAGAAACATATGACATACTTAAAAATTGAAAATAACAAAGGGTATTTTCTAAAACAAGAAAAAGAACAAGTTGACAAATGGATTGAAGTTGATAAGATTTTAAAGGAAGACTTAATGAGTTTGCTAGAATCTGCTATTTCAACTGATTTCGAGATGGATGAATATATAGAAGAGAAAATTGGACATAAAGCTCATCAAATTGTATACAAAAGTATTTATGAAAAATTCTTAGATTTTGTAAATAATAAAAAATCATTTATTGATGAATGTGATTCCCAATTTAGTAGTGCAATTGCTAAACACGAATCTCTCGAATAAAATAACGACCCCACACTGCTGCAAACGTCATGCTTACAATTTTGTATTCTTAGCGCCAACTCTGCTTTGTTTGAACCATTGATATCAGCGAAGAATATTATGATTTATCGCTATTTGCAAGAGTCTGTATTAATTTGTCTGCAAATCTTTTTATAAAATTAAATGTGAGTTGCCAATTATCGTTTTAAAACGCTCTTCTACATTGGCCTTTTCGGCAAATTCATACCAATTTGTAACGGTGCTACTAATTTGCTGTACAATAGCATTTGCCTTTTTTATATTCATTGTCTTGGCAATAACTAGAAGATCGGTTTTTGTAATGTCTTTTCTTTTACCATTGATACTAAGATTGTGTTGGCTCACCCAATCGCTCTCAGGACGGTAGGCAAAGCAAATATCGTAGGCTGGTGCTAATTCCCATTCTCCATCTTTTTTTAGTCGAAAAGCAAAGTTTTTGGTATGGTCATCACAATTTCTAGCGATTACATTAAATACCATTCTTCTAAATAGTTGTTCTGCTTGAGGGTAGGGAAGGCGTAACAAACGCATGGTTTGAAAGAGCTGTTCGTAGCTAAAACTTGTGATTTGACTAAAATCATAATGCTGCATGGCACACAAGCTTTGTATGTGGTGTTTTTGTTCTCCACCTTCACGGTCAAAGCGCTTGGTCATGAAATGTGCTCTGCCATTCTCCTCCATTAATCGGCATTCCATCATGTCAATAGCACAAGCTTTTGCCATGAGATAGTAGGCCATTTCAATTCTGCCATAGCCGGTGCTTTCGCCAAATTGTACATCACTTACTGTATCTAATTTGATTAACCAGTGTTCAAATCCTTTTGGAGCTGTTGTTTGTCCGGATTTTACCTGCCCTGTTTTTTCATTGTAGGCGATAATAGCTTTTGGACGAGCACCACCTGCTGAGGTTCCGATCTTAAGAATATCTAACATGGCTTTTTGTTCGTCCTCGCTCAAATTAGTTTCAAAACCTTCTCTTTTGGAAAGCATTTTTTGAGAAAGGCTAATCAAATTATCTATTTCAATATCAAAAGCTTTTTTATTTGTTTTAAGTTGTGAAGGTTCAAACTCCAAAGCTCCCATACCACGTGTTCCAATGAAACATAGGAGTTCGACGGGGTTCATGCTGTTTTCGGGGCGACCGTTTTGTGCTAACCAACTGTTAATTAATTGGTTTCCGTAGTCATCGGGCAGTACATCAGCTAATAAACCCGGCAAGCCTTTAAATGTTTTTACATCCCGTAATTCTGGAAAAGAAAAAATACGCTTGTTACTATTGACTATAGGCATTTTTAGTGGTGCCAAATCCGATTTAGTACTTATAAACTTTGGATCGTATTCAAAACTAGCCACACCTGTTTCGGTGTTCCATACTACGGCACCGACTGTTTCTCCCCATATTTTTACAAAAGCTGTTGTTATCATTACCAGTCGGATTGTTTTGTGTTATCAGTACCACTATTTCTAGCACGTTTTCTTTTTTGTTGGTCTTGTTTTGCGAGTTCTATAGGGCTGATTTCCTGTTTAATGGAAAATCCTTCGAACAGGTACAAAACATCTAAAGCTCTCATAATTTGAATTAGTGAAATCATCGTAATAGCTTCACCGTTTTCAATTTGGCCTAACGTCCATCGGTTGATTCCTGCCTCATTAGACAATTGTGCTTGCGTTTTATTAATCTTTAATCGCTGCTGTTTAATGAATTCTCCAATGGTACTCACGATCGCGGTGTCGCTCATTCCTACCCAATTAGTGTTGGTATTTCCCATTTTTAATGGTTTAAATTACGCTCAGTGTTGGTACTTACCAACAAATATATTAAAAAATAATGATTGAAGTTCAATTAAGGTGTGTTTTTTTGTTGGTAAATACCGTCTTAATTGTTTAAAAGAGCAAGTAGTGTTGGTTTTTACCGTCGTTGTGTGTTAGTTTTTAATTGTAAAACAATAAAATCTAATATTTCGATTTCATTACTATTTTCATCAGAACTGCTAGACTACGGTAATTCGGGACAATTCTCTACGAAATCAACTGTAACTCTATAGTACTAACACACTCTTTTTCCAGCTTTCTAATGCTTCGAAGAACATTTGAAAAGCCAACAACGAACTAAGGTTGGACGTAACCGTTATACTTCCTAACATATGGAGTTTCTAAAATAATTTAGGGTGTATCAAGAGGATTTTTAATCCTTATTTTAATTGGGCTATAACTGGTTAATATAGTGTTATTTGATGGCTAAATTTCAGGACTGGCAAAAAGAATATTATTATTTTAGTTGGAGTAGGGGAAAAGAAAATGGTTTACTAGAACCTATATTTAATTTAGAAGAAGGATTCAAAGTTACCATTTGGCGCCCAATTGCGACCACTGGACAAGCTACCGATCAAGTCACCGACCAAGTCACCGACCAAGTTAATGAGCTGATAAAAAGATTGATTTTGATTACAGATGAAGCCTATTCACGACAGGAATTAATGAATATCTTGCAACTAAAACACAATCCAAATTTCAGAGATAATTATTTAAATCCAGCAATGGAAGAAGGTTTTATTGAAATGACTATACCTGACAAACCGAATAGCACCAACCAAAAATACCGCCTAACTCAAAAAGGGCAGCTATTAAAAACAAAAATAGAATAAGATGAGTAGTCAAACCAACGAACAAGCCCTAGAATCAGACATAGAAAAGAAACTAACGGGTGCATGAGTTGATCAAAAAATGAAATGGTATATGATCTATTTTACACCATTATCATTTTGAAATCTTTGGATGTTGAGTGAATCCAGTTGCGGTTTCTTAAATAAAAAATAGAAATTTAAATCCCTATATTTACTTTAAAATAATTAAACACAGGCTGTGTGAAGTTTTTTATTAGGAAGCTTCGAAAAACGGATAGTAGAGAAAAAGTGCGCTCGAAACTTAAAAAAAAAAAACATAATGGAAAAATAAGTACGACAATTAATTACAATAAAATTTGACGACAAAAAAGAAATCTTTAGTGGTTTTCTTATTGATTGGATTGAAGATTGGATTTTACTTAAAAATAATCCATTTGATTTTATTATGGAAGGCTATACGATATTAAAAAATAAAAATGTAAAGGTAATTATCCAAGACAAGGATCACGAATTCACAGAAAGAGTAATTAAACTGAAAGGTTTAAAAACAGGCGCCGCCGAAATAATTCCGCTTAAAGATGTGTCGACCATTATACATTTTTTAGCAAGTAAATATGAAATTTTTCAAATTGCAACTAAATCAGATAAAGCGGTTTATCTCGGTAAACTTTTAGAGTTGAATGAAGAAGAATTGATAATAGATTTTTTGGGAACCGAAGGGAAATTTGAAGGTGAAATGAGTTTTAAGCCAAACAAAATAAGAGTGATAGAATTTGATACAGATTACATCAATTCTTTGAAATTAATTGTTAACGAAGACAAGAAAAAGTAAGTGGGAGTAGTTCCAGAAGCTCATAAGAGTTATTCATTTGAGTCAAGTACAGAAAAGAAACCATATCGTAGCACGACAGTCGTATTATTCATATTTTTTTCAATTGATTTAAGTTTGTTTAGATAGCAAAGTGTGTAATTCGCGAATTACATACTTTGCTATCTGTTTTTTATAAAAAAAGATAAATGCTAGGAACAGCACAGGATTTAAGCTGCATTTTCCATGAATTTTAAGTATTCAATTCGCGAATTACACACTCTGAAATTTGTTTTTTACAAAAAAAGATAAATGCTAGGAACAGTAAAGGATTTAAGGTATAATTACCGTAAATTTTATGTATTCAATTCCCGAATTACACACATTGCTATTTGCTTTTTAGAAAAAAAAGATAAATAGTAGGAATAGCAGTAGATTTAAGATGCAGTTCGGTGAATTTTAAGTATTCAATTCGAGAATTACACACTTCATTATTTAATTTTTATAAAAAGTGATATATGTTTGTTTTAGGGACAGCAATGGATTTAGGGTGTAATTACTGTGAATTTAAAGTGCTCAATTCGCGAATTACACACTCTGAAATTTGTTTTTTACAAAAAAAGATAAATGCTAGGAACAGTAAAGGATTTAAGGTGCAGTTTCCATGAATTTTAAGTATTCAATTCGCGAATTACACACATTGCAATTTGCTTTTTAGAAAAAAAGATAAATGGTAGGAAAAGCAGTAGATGTAAGAATTAGTATCGTTGAAATTAAAGTATTCAATTCCGGAATTACACACCATTTTTAATAGAGGGTTATTCTAGTTTCTCAAAATAAATCTGTTTTGTAATGATATGAAATATTTGAAAAAAGGAGGCGTCTCATTTTAAAATTTGTTTCAAATTTTGGACCAGGATAAGGATAAAAAAAAAAGCCCTTCGGAAATTCCAAAGGGCTGAGAATTGAAAATGAATTTTATTTTTTTGATTCTTCTACAGAAACTTTTCTAAACTCTTTTAAAAGTTTCTCTAGTTCCAAAGTTGATTTACGAGCTCTTGGTCCGGCTGCTTTGACACCTTTCTCAATTAGTGATTCAGATTCTGTTTTAAATGTTTCGAATTCTGCGTTAATTTGTTCGATTAAATCTTTCATTGTAGTATATATTAAATTAGGGCGCAAAAATAGAATTTTGCTCCTGAGACAGAAATAATTTGATGTTAAATTTATACCCTGATTGTGAGATATAAGGCAATAAAGACAGATGGTGATTGATTACAAGTGATGTAAGTGTGATTGCTCGATTTTAATTTTATAAGGCATCATTTTCTAAATATCCTATTTTTACCTGTTCCAGCAGTTTTACATTTTCTGCAATCGTATTCTGAAAAAACTCTGCCATAATTTTGGCGACATCACTGGAATGAATATCAGCTGTATTTTTCTTTAATAACTTTTTTATTCTTAGAAAAAGGGCTTCGTTTAAAAGAGCAATTTTACCCATGTCTCTCCCTAAGACTCTTGCAGCAATCCAATTTAAGTTGATATCCTTATCTCCAAAAAGATCATTATGGTTTTCATATATTTCATCGGCATACATATCAAGAAAATGTTTAAGGATTTTACTGATGTCTTTGATATCGTCGCGTCTTATTTCGGGACGTTCTTGAAAAGCAATTAATTTGAGCAGTACAATGCCGGGTAAGGTGCAAAATTTAAAGCGGTGTTTTTCTTCTAGCTCAGCTTCCGGAAAGCCGGAATCATATATTTCTTTGAAGCCTGGCATATTGAGGCTGGTAAGGCCGGTACCTTCAACCGTTATATTTGAGGGTTTGGCTTCTATTTCTCCAAAAGGCATTAAATCTATTTGTACGAAGTTTTTCCATTTAAGGACAAAACCATTGCCTTTGTAAGGGATAAATCCTTCCACATTGATGAGATATTCTCTGAGATCCGCATAGGTGTTTTTGTCATTTATAAAAACGGCAAAATCGATATCTCCAGTAACTCTGCTGGGTGGTATATCGTTTATGGCAGTCATCCAAACATCGCGTGCCACGGCACCTACTAGATAAAAGTCTATATTGTATTTGTGCAACCCATTTTCTAATGCGGTAAGCATTTCTGAAATAACAGGCTGTTGTTGCAATTGCTTAAAACTGATCTTGTAAATACTCATCGTATATCTTTTGTGCGGTTTCTGTACATCTGCGGTCTCCTTTATTCATTAAATCGGCATAGGCTAGGAGCGGATGTACGGTGTTTGTGTTTTCTTGCTCGTCTCCCCAAAATGGTTTAAATACTTTGATATTGCCTTCTAAGTCCGGAACGAGACGGTAATTTTTCATTAATTCGCTTGTTTCTTCGTTGGTATATAATGTAAGTTCCTCCGGACGTAAATAATTGGTGAGAAGATCACCTGCTGGTTCCCCGCCCCACATTGTTTTTCCTTTTTTGAGAGGAATATCTTTCCAGTTATAAAAATCATCTCTATTGAGGAAGCGAAATGTTCCTATCGCCAAGGTTGGCTTGAGGCGCTTTTCATATTCCAGTACCCATTTATCTAACAATTTTTTCTTGTTCTCGATCTGGAGTTCATTCTTGGTTAACTGAAGTATAAAACCTTCCTCTTTTAAGCCATTAAATATGGTGTTTAAAGTACCAATTCCGGTATCTGTTACTTCAGCAATCTCGCGGTAGGTACTGTTGATACAATCCTTAATGAGAAATTGATAAATTACTTTTAATCCTGTTTTAGTAAAGGCTCTATTGGTTGTTTTATGTTTTAATTCAATAGGGGTATTACCATCAATGTAGAGATAGATTGCATCTTTATTCAGGAATATATTACCATTAGCTTCTAAGTAGGCAATATTTCGCTTGCGTAGCTCTTCCTTTATCTTCGGAAATATGCGTTGCGCAACAATAATAAAAGGATTTTTTGTATTAGCCAATTCTTCTATTTTAGCAAGATGTATGTTCCTAAGTTCTTTTTTAATTTCTGCATATAATGTTATAGTATGCTTATTCAAGTGTAGTAGAAGTTCTCCATCAATAGTACTGTCATCGTTAAGTTCTTTCCACTCCACATGGATCGCACCACCTTTTTGGATATTATTTATAGCATACTGTATGATTTCTTTTTCATTCATCTGTTCACTTATTTTCATTGTTCACGAAAACGTGAACAATAATAATTAATTGAACAAATATACTATTATTATCTTTACAAACTATAAATACTTTACGAATGCCCTTTTTTGAGTTCTTCAATAAAATAGGTGGGTGGCATCCCAGTTCTGGCAAAAAAGGCATTGGCAAATCGTTGCGTACTACTAAAACCCACCTCTTCCGCCAATGCCTTATTCTTATAATTTCTCAACATTTTATCTTCATTTAATAATTGAATCAAATAATCAATTTTGAGATCATTAATATATTCCACAAATTTTTTGCCTCTGGCGTGGTAGATTATTTTGGAGAGATATTTTGCATTTGAACCAAAAGCGACTGTAAGTTTTGCAGCAGTCAAATCTTTTTCTAGAAACTTCTTATCTTTTTCAAACCGCTCTAGTTGTTTCAAGAGAATGCCTACAGTTTCTTGATTAATATCTTCTATTCCCTTAGTTATGTGTATAGTTTCATTCTTAAAGGGCGCCTCACTTTTCTTCATGAGTTCCTCAAACTTTTTTCGATAGATCTTCTTATTCCTAATATGTAGATAAGCAATGAGTAGTAAAGATAAAAATAAAAGAGCAATTATACTGGTAAAAATGATATCATTATGCTTTCTTTTATCAAACAACTTTTGAATATTTCTCTTCTCAAGTACTATTTTTTTTGTGTCAAAATCTTTGTGAATTTTACCAGAAAGATAATAGTACTTGCTGTCTAACACACGATCTGCAATAAGCAATTTCTCAATATAATGTAGCTGACTTCTTAGATTATCTTTAGATTTATAATAATTGACCAATAATTGATAATTCTCAAGAAGATCATGGCGAATGTATCCTGTATTATTAAAAATAGTGTCTACTTTTTTGAAATAGGATAGAGCAATCTCAGGTTTCTTTAGATTCCAATAGCTTTTTCCAATATAGAAGTAGGCAACGGCTTCATTTGCGAAGTCCTTGTTTCGACGTATAGCTGGGAGTGCGTTTGTAATATTTTCAATGGCTGAAGCATAATTATTTTTAAAAAACTGATTAATTCCTTCCGAATGATTAAAATAGGCAGTCATTTCGGCATTGGCTAATTTTTCCCCCTCTAGAATGCCCTTCTCGTTTGTTTCGGTGCACAAACCATAATTGCCAATGTGGTTGTAGCACAACCCAAGCGAATGGAGTGAATTTAAATATCCTCTTGTATTGTTTTCTTTAAAATAGGAAATGCATTCCCTAAATAAGGAAATCGCCTCATTATAAAACCCTAGATAGTATTTTATATTGGCAATATTGTATTTCACTTTGTAAATTAAATACTTGTCATTGGTTTTGGAAATAAAAGTATTAGCTAGGAGATAATTATCTAAAGCATAATTATGTTTTTTCTGAGAATAACATAAAATTCCCTTAGAAAGATATGCGGAACCAATCAACGCATTATTCTTCGTTTTTTTTGCAGTATTAACCATACTGTCAGCATAGATTAATTTCAAATTATCTGAGGAGTAATAGACATAATTTTTATAGCCGTTTATAATCTCCTCCGGATTTTTTTCTGATTTGGCTTTAAATAAAAAATACCGAAGATACAGCGACTGTTTATTACTGTTTTTTTCTAAATCTTCTATCCGTTCAAACAGATAATCATAATTTTTACTTCGGAGCGTATCAGGAAATTTATATGCATTTTCCTGTGCAAAAACTTTACTTACTAAGCAAAGAGATACTGTAATAGACACTTTTTAATCATAAGTTAAATTAAAAATGAAGCACAAATTTCACAGTAAAATTAGTATTTGACCAGATTACTGTCTAAAAAGAATTCGTTAGGATTATTTTATGAAAAACTATATCAAATATAAAATAAACAATTGTTAATCAGTGAGTATTTATGAAAAAAAAGAGGTATAGATTTCCAGAAAATCCATACCGTTATTCTCGGAAATCCATACATACCGAGTTGGAAAGACTAAATTCTACCTCTAGATTTGCTTTGAATTCAAAAGCAAAAATATTTGGCATCGTGCCAGATTAAAGTTCTGCTGACCCGGGTGAAATGAACTGACTAAAAAAGTAGTCGGACACATTTAACACATTTTAATCATGAAAAATACTTCATTGTGGTTAGTAATTTTACCATTACTAATTGTTTCTTGTACCACTGACACTATTGATGATACGAAAGGTCTTGATAGTACAGTTGGTAATAAGAAATTAGAAAAATTGGCTCAAAAAGTTCATAACTTGGGTCCTGAAAATTCGGCAAATGTTTATGATCTTGCTGGTAAGTTACATAATGATCTACTCGATATTTATATGTCAGGTAACTATCAGTACAATACGATTGTGCAAATAAGCCAACAGGTTGAAGCCATTGCAGCTGTAAATAGCGATATGGGGGTTTTAACTTTAGAAATGAATCTGCCCAATAATCTTGACAAGTTACAAGAGATTTTAGATAATCCTCAGGCAAAACTAAATGAAGTTATTGCAAACTCTCCTATGACAGCTATAGCAAAATTGAGCCTTGCCAGTTTTATGAACGCAGTACTTTTATGGGAGGATGATGACTATGGAACAATCTATCAATCCATAGTTTCATATGAATCATCTGTACTGACTAGTACACAATTTAGCAACGAGGATAAAAGAATTATTCTAACTTCATCTTCTATAGTTAGGTTTTCACTCTATTATGCAAAGGAGCGTAAAGATAAAGATTGGGACTCTTCTGTCGGCAACCGTGTTGGTGGAGTTAGTGGTGCTATAGATAATACACCTGCTGCGGTAGGCAGGTCACTTGTAATGGGGATTATGATTAATAACATTGTAGCAGACTAATAATGCACCGAATTCACCTGATCGAAAAGGAAATAATTTACGTTTTTTATGTGTTTTCAATCCTCTTCAATCTAGTTAGCCTTTATTTCATTGTAGATCTATTATCCTATGATGAAATAATTGGCTATTTCAATAATGGCGAGATAAAAAGTGATAATCCACGAAACCTGGCATTTCTACTTTTTGTTGGCTGTACTTCAAATTTACTATTTGTTTCAATTTCATTGATAGCTAGAGTATTTTCTAAATGCCCATGCAAATGTGGTGAAACATAATAAGCAAAGGTTATATAAAGGATTGTAATAATATCTCTGTAAAAAAAAATTGTTTTGGTAAGCAAAAATTATAAATATCATCATTTAGGTTTACAAGTGCACTTATTTGAAATTTTCACCTCTAAAAATGCTTTTAGTGGGCTATTTATAGTAGACCGTTTTTCTATCCTTATTGTAAATTCGGGTTATTTATACGTTGAGATAAATAGTAGAAACATTAGTATGTATTTAAATGATCTTATAGTGATTCCAAAAAAGGCGACATATAAAATTTTGATGATGAGTGAGCAATTGCGAATTTGCCAACTATCATTTACTACAGAGTTTATTTTTGAAAATAGTATAAAAAGACCCCATATCGGATATTTTGAATTTTTTGTTACCCAATACCCTCCAAAAATCTCTCTCAAAAATAAAGAGGCTTTGCGCATAATTGATTTGTTCAAATTGATGGATAGTACTGCTAGAAGTTCAAATAAACACCTTTTTAGAAAAGAGGCGCTGCTATTTAGTTTTAATTTATTGCTTTATGAACTAGCAGGAATTTATAACAAACGTTATGAACAAATCTCGCTAAGACATACCGGAAGAGAAAAACTTGTCTTGCAGTTTTTTAAAATTTTAGAAATTAATTTCCGGAAGCAGCATGATGTAAAATTTTATGCAGATGTATTATGTATAACGTCTGGGTACCTTACAAAAACAATTAAAGCGGTCACTAATAAAACGGCAAAGCAATTTATTGAGGAGGCCATTATTTTAGAAATAAAAATATTACTTCAAAATAATGATGTAACTATTTCGAGTATAGTTGAGGAATATGCTGCTCCCCAAAAAACGTACAATTTTTTGCTTTAAATTAAGATAGGATTAAAAACCTTAAATTAGCAGAATTATGTCAAGAACAAGAAGAG
>NZ_JADOVC010000031.1:0-44799 GCF_015751645.1 Flavobacterium sp. CG_9.1 | reverse complement strand
ACTTACATTGTCATTTCTGAGAAATCCCTACAATAATATGATTTTACTTTAGCTGCAAGTGATGAGACGCTTCCAGCGTGACAAACTAAACTGGATAATTGGACTGGGAAAACTGGATTGGGAAAACCAAGTCATAAAACTACCTACTTACATTGTCATTTCTGAGAAATCCCTACAATAATATGATTTTACTTTAGCTGCAAGTGATGAGACGCTTCCAGCGTGACAAACTAAACTGGACAATTGGACTGGGATAATTGGACTGGGAAAACTGGACTAGGAAAATTGGATTAGGAAAACCCAGTCATAAAACTATCTACTAACTTTGTCATTCCGCAGGAATCCCTACAATAGTGTGATTTTACTTTAGCTGCAAGTGATGAGACGCTTCCAGCGTGACAAACTAAACTGGATAATTGAACTGGGAAAACTGGACTAGGAAAACTGGACCAGGAAAACTAAGTCATAAAACTACCTACTAACTTTGTCATTCCGCAGGAATCCCTACAATTGTGTGATTTTACTTTAGCTGCAAGTGATGAGACGCTTCCAGCGTGACAAACTGGAGTGGAAAAACTGTGTTGGAAAAATTAGCCCGAAAAAACAGGTAATAAAAATTATTAATTTATCATTCCGAAGGAATCCCGACAACAATATGATTTTACTGTAACAACAAACTGTGAAACGCTTCCAGTGAGATAAATAGGATACCAAATCACTGCTAAGCGGAAAACAGATAACCGATAACTAAAAAACTGAACGCGAACTACTACTTCTCCCCTTCCCATTCCGCATAAAACTGCGCTAGAAATCCTTCCATGTAACGGTGTCGTTCTTGTGCGATTTGTTTTCCGGTCTCGGTATTCATCTTGTCTTTTAAGAGTAATAATTTTTCGTAGAAGTGATTGAGCGTTGGCGAATCATTTTTTTTATATTCTTCCTTGGTCATACTTGAATTTGGCGCTATTTCGGGATCATACAGCGTTCTATTTTTAAAACCGCCATAATTGAATGTTCTGGCGATTCCGATGGCTCCTATGGCGTCTAAACGGTCCGCATCCTGAACCACATTCAATTCTATCGAAGTAAATTTTTTCTCAAAATTCCCACCTTTGTAGGAGATGTTTTCAATAATATTTACCACATGTTCGATTATTTCTTCATCAACATTTTCAGATTCTAAAAATTCTCGAGCTACTCTTGGACCAACGGTTTCGTCACCATTGTGAAACTTACTATCGGCAATATCGTGCAGCAAAGCGCCAAGTTGCACTATTATAGTATTACAAGCTTCATTTTTAGCAATCAACAACGTGTTTTTGTACACGCGCTCTATATGAAACCAGTCGTGTCCTCCTTCGGCATTTTCTAATTTTTCTTTTACAAAAAGAATTGTTCTAGGTATTAAATCTGGATTAATCATTATATATTTATTTAAAAAAAATGTTGAATTTCAAAGTTCTTCAACTTCAAAATCCAACATTTTTATTCTTTATTTAGAATTCAGAAATCTATCTTATTAAAGCTGGCTCCACCCATTTGAAAATATGGGATTCTTGTGGAATTACCAATCGTTCTGAAATTCTGGCCATTCTAGCTGGTAATTTCATCAGGTAATCACGTGCTTTTTCTGCTTCATCCGTCAACCCTGTAATTTTGTCAATTTCCCATTTCTCGATTAGTTTTTGCATGATATCTACATAATCGGCTGCAGTATAAACCCCAATTCGTTGAGCTGAATCAGAAAACTGCTCAAAAGCAGTACTTATTTTTTCACCAGATTCTCTCAAGAAATGCGCTGGCATCACAATTTTTGCTTTCATCATGTATTGAAAAGCAAGCATCATTTCGCTTGGATCCACCTGAAAAATACGAGTTACAAATTCGCTGTACGCATGATGATGACGCATTTCGTCACCAGCAATCATTTTGCACATTTTTGACAATTTGTTGTCTCCATATTTCTTAGCCATTTGCGCCACTCTGTTATGAGAAACATACGTTGCTAATTCTTGAAAACTAGTGTAAACAAAGTTTTTGTAAGGATCTCTTCCCGTTCCAATATCAAAACCATCGTTGATCAAGTGCTGTGTTGTCATTTCAACTTCACGCATGTTCACACGACCTGACAAATACAAATACTTGTTCAACAAATCACCATGACGATTTTCCTCACCAGTCCATTGTCTAATCCATTTAGACCAACCATTTCTCTCCACGTTATCAATTCCTTCGACATCCATTAACCAGGATTCGTAAGTTGGCAACGCTTCCTCAGTAATAGTATCTCCTACTAATGTTACCCAGAAATCGTATGGTAATTCTTTTGCAATTTCACGCAATTCTTTGACCTCATCAAAAAAAGTATCACTTTGAGAATTAGGCAAAAAATCAGTTGGTTGCCATATTTTTTCTACTGGAATTAGATACTGATCGACAAAGCTGTCTACGTTTTTTTCCAAAAACTGCATTACTTCTAATCGAATGTTTTTTATTGACATTATATATAAATTAAATTTTTATTCCTTGAACTACTGCTGCTTCTGTCTTTTCCATTAACTCCGCAAAATCATACGCTGCAACCGCTAACGGTTTATGTACTACAAAGGTAAGGCGATTTCCTAGACCTAAGGGGAAAAACCCGTATTTAACTATTTTCCAAGAATTGTTTATGCTTATTGGAACCACGAAAGCTGAAGGAGCATTTTTGCATAATATTTTCAATCCCGTTTGAGAAAACTCTTTTGGCTTTCCGGTCTTGCTTCGTGTTCCTTCTGGAAAGATAACGGCTGAACGGTTGTGTTTTTCAATATATTCTGCCAATCCTTTAATGGCAGGAATAGCTTGTTTGGGATCTTTACGATCGATAAGCACTGAACCCCCATGACGCAAATTAAACGATACACTTGGAATACCACTTCCTAATTCTTTCTTACTAACAAATTTACAATGAAAACGGCGAAAAAACCAAATCATAGCAATAATATCGTACATGCTTTGATGATTAGAGACAAAAATCAAGGGTACATTCTTTGGAATATTCTCAATATTTTCAAACTTGTATGTTGTTCCTAACAGATTTGTACATTTCACTAAGAAAAAATTCAGATAATCAACACTTTTTTTATGGGCTTGATAGCCAAAGCCATGGAAACAAACCCACTGTATCGGATGAAAAATAACCAAAGTTAGACCGAAACATAAATAATAAATAACGGAAATGGGATACGAAATCAGTTTTTGCATGCTTAAAAATTTAAGGCAAAAGTAAGAAATATATTTTTAGCGTTATTTAAATCGGAAACAATATCCCGACTCAACGTTTAATCGTAACTTTGCGAGTCAAAAACTACGAATTTTTTCTATTAAAATGAATTTCACTTACCCGAAAACCGAAAAGCTGAAAAGCAAAATTACGATTGGATTATTGTTTACCGAAGGGAAATCAGTATCTAAATATCCGTTGCGATTGGTATATAAAGCTGGTTCTTTTGACAAAAGTGAAAAAATAAAAATGGGCGTTTCAGTTTCCAAAAAGAATTTCAAGAAAGCCGTAGATCGCAATTATTTCAAACGTGTACTGCGCGAAACTTATCGCTTGAACAAACACTTATTGATTGACAATCTGGATCAACCGTATTCCTTTATGTTTTTTTACCAAACGAAGGACCGATTGTCCTATCAGGAAATCAACACCAAAACTATTCAACTGTTTGAGAAGTTTATTGCTCAAAACATTAAAAAACCTGAGTCAGAAATCGATATTAATTCGAAAATTTAACTTTTTTACTTCCACCACGTAAACATATTTGCCATTAGATTCTGTCCTGCACTATTATTTCATGATTTATTCTTATTTTAGTGGCTTCAAATCAAGTCTACTAAACCCATGAACCTTCTTAAAAAAAAATTAATAATTCCCGTTGTCGCTTCGGCATTTCTGTTTATTGGAACCAGTTTTAAAGATGATTTTTTCGAAATTGCCAAGCAAATCGAGATATTTACCACACTTTTCAAGGAATTGAATCGGAACTATGTCGATGAGACAAATCCCGGTGAATTAATGGACAAGGCCATCAAAGGAATGCTGGCTAATTTAGATCCGTACACCGTCTATTTCAACGAGCAGGATGTGGTGCGATTCAAAATCAACAATACCGGAGAATATACTGGAATTGGCGCTTTATTGACTCGGAAAGAAGACAAGTTAATCGTGAAGGAACCCTATAAAGATTTCCCTGCCGATAAAGCAGGCTTGAAAGCTGGTGATGAAATTATTCAAGTAGGAGACGTACTCTTATCTGATTTCAAAGACGAGGCTTCTCAACTTTTCAAAGGTGCTAAAAATACAAAAATCGATATCAAATTCATCCGTCAGGGTAAAGTAATTGCTGCTCAGATTGTCCTTGACGAAGTCGAAATCAAATCAGTTCCGTTCTTTGGAAAAGTAGACGATAAAACAGGCTACATTGTGTTGTCGCATTTCAATAAAAAAGCATCGGTAGAAACTAAAGAGGCATTGGAACAACTCAAAAAAGAAGGTGCGGAACGTATTATACTGGATGTACGAGACAATCCGGGCGGACTTTTGAATGAAGCCGTTAATATCTGTAATTTATTTGTTCCAAAAAACGAAATTATTGTTACAACAAAATCCAAGATAGAAAAACACAACAGCACCTACAAAACGACTAAAGATCCTGTAGATACTGAAATTCCTTTGATCATTCTGGTAAATGGCCGTAGTGCTTCGGCATCTGAAATTGTCGCTGGCGCACTACAGGATTTAGATCGCGCTGTGGTGGTAGGAAGCCGCAGTTTTGGAAAAGGACTGGTACAAAGACCTGTAGATTTGACGTTTGGAACACAGCTAAAAGTGACTATTTCTCGCTACTACACGCCGTCCGGAAGGTGTATTCAAGCTTTGGATTATTCTCGAAAAGACAAAAATGGAATTGCCCTAAAAACAGAAGAGAAGAACTTCAATGCTTTTAAAACCAGAAAAGGCAGAACCGTTTATGACGGTGGCGGAATACAACCTGACGTGGAAATGGAAGAAACAAAATCGAGTCCCATCACAAATGCTTTGTTGCGTAACGACGGAATTTTCAACTATGCCACAACTTATTACTATAAAAATCCGAGTTTAGGGAATCAGATTCCGGTCCTCTCTGATGCTGATTATGAAGATTTCAAACAATTCTTGAAAGCGCAAAAATTTTCTTTTGACACCGAAACGGAATTGGCTTTGAAAAACACTTTGGCTGTAGCCAAAAAAGAAAAACTGGACGAATCTATTCAGGCCGAATACCAACAATTATTAACCGCATTGCAGAAAAGTGAAAATGCATTATTGGATAAAAATCAAAAAGAAATCAAAAAATTAATGGTTGATGAAATCATTAAGAGATACCAATACCAAGAAGGATTGTATCAATATTACACCAAAAATAATTCAGAAATCAAAAAAGCTACTTCTATTTTGAGTACTAATGCGGCGTATCGCTCGATTTTAAAAATGTAATGAAACAAGCATTTTCCATAGCATTACTTCTTTTTTCGAGCTATTTTTTCGCTCAAGCAAGACCTGTGGAAACAGTTTATTTTGAATTTGACAAATTCACTCTGTACGATGACCAAGTACAAACGATAATTGATTTTATAAAAAAAGCCGATACAACCAAAATCGAATCGATACAAATTTATGGTTACTGCGATGATCGAGGCGCCAACGATTATAATTTTGAATTATCAAAAAACAGGGTCATTACGGTTCAAAATATTCTTACGGAAAATGGTTTTAATAAAAATAAGATTGTCATTATTGAAGGCAAAGGACGTGTAATTGTACAAAAAGATAGGGTGGAAAACCTGTCTGAAACGCGTTCAAAAAATAGGCGTGTCGACTTATTTATTGTCAAGAAAAACAGTTTTGGGAAGGGTATTTATACTTCATTTCAGGAAAGCCATAAAGTGGGAGATCGTATTTATCTGGAAAAGATTCTTTTTGCCCTTGGCAGCAGTAAATTAACGGAACAGTCCAAGAAAGAATTGGATGCCATTGCACTACTTTTGCAACAGCAAAAAACAATGGAATTCGAAATCAGAGGACATGTATGCTGCACGCCTAGTCATTACCAAGATGCCATAGATAAAGACACACAGGAACGAAAACTATCTTTAAATAGGGCCAAAAACGTCTATCGCTATCTGATAAATAAGGGAATAAACAGCCTTAGAATGCACTATGTGGGAAGCGGAAACAAATTTCCTTTAGGCCAAGGTGAAGCACTGGATCGCAGAGTTGAATTTATAATTCTGAAAATCTGATTATTCTCGTTTCATTTCAATATGTGGAATATCATCTTCCAGATACATTTCGCTGGTTTGCACAAAACCATGGCTTTCATAGAATTTTTTCAGGTACAATTGTGCTCCAATAGTAATTTTGCTTTCGCCAAAATGATGCGCAATTCCAGCAATTGATTCCCTCATTAGGTCATGTCCCCATTTTCTGTCGCGGTAATTTGCATCAACAGTTACCCTTCCGATAGAAGCATAATCAAAACTGATTCCCGGTTTAAACAATCTGGAATGAGCGACAATTTTGCCTTCAAACGAACCAATAAGATGCAATGCTACTTTATCTTTTCCGTCGAGATCTAGGTAAACACAGTTCTGCTCTACCACAAAAATTTCGCTTCTTAAGCGTAATAAATCATAAAGCTCGTGTACAGTCAGGGCATCAAATGCCTTAATTTCCCATTGTATTGTCATGCCTAGATATTTTTTATAAAATGCAAATAAAAGAAATTTAAGGCACTCTTTTAACAACTACCACTGATTTTATAATGGATTCGAGTTCATGCATTAAATCCCTTTTATCTTTTGAAGGCGCGTAACAAAACCCTTCTAAAACCAAAACTCGGTTATAATCGGCATCAATAATAGCATAATTAATAAAAGGTCCGGACATAAAATCATTGTTTAATTGCCAAGTTCCTTTAGTTTCATAAGTAACTTTTCCGTCAAGATTGATCTTAAATAGATAAGGCGCGTAGGCCTCTTCCGTCATCATGTTAGTATCTGGTTCTTTTCCGCTTATGTACAGATGACCTATGGAATCCCGCATTTTTATAATACTGGTAATTAAATCAGTGTCTTTATTAATGGTATTCAAAGGAACTTGATAGAGCAATAAACTGGTATTCCCGCCTATGATTTCCTTTTTTAGCCACATAAAATTACTTTTTTGAAGCACATAAGCATATCCAGAGGGAACCTGTAGACCAATGTGAAACTTGTTCTCTATAATTTTAGGATCTATTAGGGACAGGCTGTTTATTCGTTGGCTCTCGGCAATTTCAGCTTGTTTGATCATCTGAACCATTTGCAGCGCATTTTTTTCAATGCAAGCGAGAATATCGGCATTGGTTTTTCCAGAAATATGGAATACATTTTGAGGGGAAGCGTATTGATTTTTTCGAATTTCAAACTTATTTTCTTCCGCTTTTTTGACCACTATAATCGCTCGCGTATCCGTCATAAATCCTTCTAAAAGCTTGACTGGATATTGATTGATATTGAATAAAGGTTCTTCTTGTGGTAATCCAATCACCGGAGATGCAAACTTGTTCCGAATGCTATCACCAATATCCCCGTTCCATAGCTGATCATCGATAATTACAGAAATCGTGTTGATTTTACCAGTTGTTTTACGTGCTACTAGATTATTCTCTTTTTTACAAGAAAATAAAAGCAGAGAAACAAAAAGAAATAAAAAATGGGCTTTATTCATTACGATTCGATTATAAAGTAAAACCCAAATTTATAGAAGTTAATTGATTTATCCGTTAATTTTTAACTTCATTCCAGGCTTGATTTCTTCACCGCTAATACCGTTCCATTTTTTTAAATCCGAAGTGGTAACGCCAGGATATTTTTTGGCTATGCTAAATAAAGAGTCTCCTTTTTTGACATAATAATTAGAAGGTACTTTTTTAGAGGAGGCCGTTATACTTGATTTACTCTTGAAGGAATTGACAGTGGCCTTGTCAGTAACAATGGCAATTTCATCTTTGGCAACAATTAATGTTTTTCCAATAGTAATCGTATTATCTGGCAACTTATTCCAGTGTTTTAAATCCACGACGGAAGCTCCGAATTTACTTGCAATAGCTCCTAAATTATCTCCTTTTAAGACTATATATTCAACATCTTTTCGTTCTGGGATCAAAGCTAATGCTGGTTTTGCCTCCAGTTCGTTATTCGCTATTTGCAAGGAAGCCCCTACTTGAACTGCATCGCTCGTAAGCCCATTCCAGGTTTGAAGATCTGCTACTGTAACATCATATTTAGTAGCAATGCTCCCTAGATTATCTCCTTTTTGTACCAAATAAAGTTTTGCTTCCTCCGTTGCAGAAATGCTTGAAGCACTATTTACTTTTTCTTCTTTATTATTTTTTGTTTCGGCGGCCAAGATCATTTGGCTTTTTAAGATGCTATTACTTTCTTTAGGTTCTACTGTTGTTGATTTAATTAAAGGCTGTCCTGTACTAATCTTCAAGTTCTTGCCATAAGCAAGCGCATTACTATTAAGGTTATTCCATTTCTTTAGTTCGGTAATAGAAACACCATATTTAAAAGCAATGCTAGTTAGATTATCTCCTCGTTTTACTTTATAGTACGCTATTTTACCAGCTGTACTACTTTGACTAAAGGTATTTGGAGTGTTTTTGACCACTGCTTTTGAAGTTTGGTACGGTCTTTCGCGTTGGTCTAATTCATATTGCGTGTAAGCATAAATCTGATCCTCATTAGACGCAAAAACAGCAATTTTTTCTTGAGGTAATCTTAAATAATGATTTTGGTCGTGATAAAACGGAATCACATTGAGTTTATAAGATGGGTTCAATACTTGCAACTGAACTACGGGAACATCTAATAAATCAGATATTTGCTTGAAAGTCATTTGCTTTTTAATCAGTATGGTATCTGTAGCAAAATGTTGCACAGTGGCTCTGTTAGGAACAATTCCGTGTTCTTTATGGTATTCATAAATGTACATCGTTGCCAGGAAAGCCGGAACATATCCTTGTGTTTCTTTAGGCAGATTTTTTCTGATGTTCCAATAATTTTGCTGACCTCCGGAACGTCTGATTGCTTTTGAAACATTTCCAGGACCTGAATTATAGGACGCCAAAACCAAATCCCAGTCACCAAATATTCGGTACATATTAGTCATATATTGGGCCGCGGCTGCACTGGCTTTCAAAGGATCGCTGCGTTCATCTATATAAGAATCAATTTTTAAACCATATTGTTTTCCCGTTTGATACATAAATTGCCACAATCCGGTTGCTCCCATTTTAGAAACTGCTTTAGGATTTAAAGCGGATTCCACAACGGCTAAATATTTTATTTCTAAAGGGACATTTTGTTTGGCTAAAGCTTCTTCAAACACAGGAAAATAATACTCAGAAACCGCCATTAAACGTTCAAAGGATTTTTTTCGATTCTTCAAAAATGATTTGATAATGTTTTCTAATCCTTGATTGTATTCAATGTTGAAAGGCGATTTCGCATCCATTGCAGCCAATCTTTCTTTGAGAAGTTCCGTTGACAATTCATACTCAATTTTCTCATCGACATTGACATTCTTAATATCATCCGAAATGGTGTTGTACAAATCTAAATTAGTCAATTCCTTCATCCACAAGCTATCTACGCAGGCGGCTAAATCATCTTTTACGAATGTTTTTTTGATGGAATCTAAATAGGATAATTTTGTTTCGAATCTATAAATTTCTTTATTTTCGAAACTTTCTTGAGCAAACAATTGCGACGATAACAGCAGCAAAAGTGATAATGTGGTATTTTTTATATTCATATTTTTACGATCAAAGACCTATATTACAAATGATTACAAAGCTTGTTTTTACAAACTTAATAGGTTTAAACTAAAAATTTCTTTAAATATTGTTAAAAATGCAATCTTAGATGCATTTACAAAGAATTTTCACCTGAATTGACAATAAAAATAATTATAAATCCAGATTCATAATTATTAGTCTATCCATTGGGTATGAATCAATTCGTTAAATTTTTTAACCACATAGAAACATAGATTTAAAATTCTGGAAGGCGTTTCACTATATTAGAGGAAATCATAGTTATGTGAATGCAAGAATTGGGCTTTCTGATTCTTTTTTCTGTGTTTCTATGTGGTTAATTTTTTTTAATATTAATTGAAGTTTTTAATAATTCTAATTAACAGTTTAAATTAAAAAACCTTAGCAATAAATAGTTTATCGCTAAGGTTTCATTGTATTATGAGAGTGTTTTTTTAATTTAAAATAATTAAAATCTAACCGTTAGTATTTGTTTTTCAACAACTGCATTAGTCTAAAATAGCTGCAATTCCAGGCAAAGTTCTACCTTCCAGCATTTCAAGCATCGCTCCTCCACCGGTGGAAACGTAGCTCACTTTATCTTCCAATCCAAATTGTTTTACTGCCGCCACAGAATCTCCTCCTCCTACTAGTGAAAAGGCTCCTTTTGCAGTAGCTTCTGCAATAAAATTACCCAAAGCAATTGTTCCGTTTGCAAAATTCTCCATTTCAAAAACGCCTAATGGTCCGTTCCAAAGGATCGTTTTAGACTCCATGATCACTTTTTTGAAGTTTTCCAATGATTTTGGACCTGCATCCAAACCTTGCCATCCATCTGGAATTTCTTTTACATCAACAATTTGAGTTTCGGCATCATTTGAAAATGCATTGGCAGCAACAACATCCACAGGAATGTGAATTTGAACTCCTTTTTCCTTAGCCAATCGCAAGATTTCCAATGCCAATTCTTGTTTGTCATCTTCACAGATAGAATCTCCAATTTTACCGCCTAATGCTTTTACGAAAGTAAAGGTCATTCCACCACCAATAATCATGTGATCTACTTTATCAAGAATATTTTCAATCACCGTAATTTTCGAAGACACTTTAGAGCCACCAAGAACAGCTGTTACTGGTTTTTCACTGTTTTTCAATACTTTGTTCAAGCTTTCGATTTCCTTAGCCAATAATAAACCGAAACATTTTTCTGTTGGAAAAAACTGAGCAATAATGGTAGTCGAAGCATGCGCTCTGTGTGCCGTACCAAAAGCATCGTTTACATAAATATCTCCAAGTGACGCTAATTCTTTTGCAAAAGCAACATCACCCGCTTCTTCTTCGGTATGAAAACGTAAATTTTCCAATAATAAAACTTCTCCAGCCTGCAATTTTTCAGCTGCTGCTTTAGCTTCAGCTCCAATGCAGTTTGATGCAAATTGAACTGGAACTCCAAGCACTTCTGAAGTTGTTTTTAGGATGTGTTTCAATGAATAGTTGCCTTCAACACCTTTTGGTCTGCCTAAATGCGACATCAAAATCACGCTTCCGCCTTGAGCAAGAATCGCATCAATAGTAGGTTTTGCTGCTTCGATACGAGTGGCGTCTGTTACATTGAAATTTTCGTCCAATGGCACATTAAAATCAACACGGATTATGGCTTTTTTATCTGCAAAATTGAAATCACTTAACGTTTTCATCAGTATGTTTTTTAGTTTATTATTTTTGAAAGAGTAACAAATATAGAACTTTTAAATTATTAATAAATTAGAGAAAACCATATAAAATAAATTTTAAGCAACGAAATCGTTGTAAATTAATAAATAATGTTTCTTTTTAATACTTTATGTGTTTTTTGTTCGAAATAAACACAAATTAAATTTCAAAAATAAATGCGTTAATTACCACTTCACGACACTTGCTGGTGCTGAAACTTTGCTTGCTAAAATTTTAGACTAAACCATTTTCTACTATCTTTGCTTCATGCAATTTTCAGAAATTTTAGGACAAGAACACATCAAAAGTCATTTGACAAAAAGTGCTGATTTGGGTAGAATTCCACATGCACAATTGTTTGTTGGCCCTGAAGGAAGCGGAACCTTGCCTATGGCGATTGCGTATGCGCAGTACATTATTTGCAGGAATCAAAACTCGGAAAACTCGGGATCAAATGAAGCCTGTAACCTCAAATTCCAGAAAACTTCACATCCGGACTTGCATTTTATATACCCAACGGTAAGTACGGAAGAGGTAAAGACGAAACCCAAAAGCATTGATTTTATCACAGAATGGCGACAGTTTTTAGAACATAATCCGTACGGAAGTTTGTTTGATTGGTATCAAATGTTGGGTGTTAAAAACAAACAAGGAGAAATTAGGGTTGATGATGCGCAGGAGATTTTGAAATCGCTAGCGTTGAAATCCTACGAAGGCGGTTACAAAATAATGATTATTTGGATGGCTGATAAACTAAACATCGCTGCATCTAATAAACTGCTAAAATTACTGGAAGAACCTACGGACAGAACAGTTTTTATATTGATTTCAGAAAACGAAGAAGATATTATTCAAACCATTCGTTCTAGATGCCAAGTCCTGCATTTTAATGGATTAAGCGAAAAAGTAATCGCTGAAGCTTTGGTTTCAAAAGAAAATATAGAATCAAAAACCGCCATAAAAATAGCGCATCAGGCACAAGGAAATTTCAATAAAGCATTACAATTACTGCAACCGGATAGCGAATCCGTTTTTTTTGAAAAATGGTTTGTCGATTGGGTTCGAGCTGCTTTTAGAGCCAAAGGAAACGCAGCAGCAATTCAGGATTTGATTCAATGGAGCGAGCAAATTGCTGGTTTAGGAAGAGAAACCCAAAAGAAATTTTTACATTTTTGTATTGAGATGTTTCGTCAGGCGTTGTTGTTAAATTACCAAACAACAAGCTTGGTTTACATGGAACCGCAAGTAGAGAAATTCAAACTCGAAAATTTTGCGCCTTTTGTAAATGGAAATAATATCAATGCTATTTTTAAAGAACTGTCAGACGCCATGTATCACATTGAGCGCAACGGAAATCCTAAAATTATTTTAACCGATTTATCAATAAAACTAACCCGTTTAATTCACCAAAAATAAAAAAATGAACAACATTACTTCAATTTTGATTTTAATCTTCCTAGCCATTACTTTTCTACAATCCGGATATGACAAACTGTTTTATTGGAAAGACAATGTAGATTGGTTAAAAGGACACTTCGCTAAAACACCATTAAAGAATCAAGTCCCACTGGCTTTACTAAACATTTTAATTTTAGAATTAATTTCCGGAATTTTATGCGTAGTGGGTTGCATCGAATTACTGGTAAACAACGGAAGAATTTTTGGTTTCTACGGAGCTGTTTTCTCTTGTATCACGCTATTAATGTTGCTATTTGGTCAACGATTGGCTAAGGATTATGATGGCGCAAGAACCATTGTCATCTATTTTATCCCTGCGATACTAGCCGTATATTGGTTGAATTAAAAATAAAAAGCTTCCGCATACAAAATAATACTATCCTCTTACATAAAAATATGACTCCAAAACATCCTTCTGAATCCTTAACGACACTAACTGATTTGGTTTTACCAAGTGAGACTAATCCTTTGAATAATCTTTTTGGTGGCGAATTATTGGCCCGTATGGATCGTGCAGCCAGCATTGCAGCAAGGAGACATTCCCGCAGAATTGTAGTTACGGCATCTGTAAACCATGTCGCCTTTAACAGAGCCATTCCACTAGGAAGTGTGGTTACGGTCGAAGCCAAAGTTTCGCGCGCTTTCAAAAGTTCGATGGAAATATACATTGATATTTGGGTGGAAGACCGCGAATCTGGTAATAAAACCAAAGCCAATGAAGCGATTTACACTTTTGTAGCCGTGGATGATACTGGGAGACCCGTTGAAGTGCCACAAATTGTTCCAGAAACCGAACTGGAAAAACAACGTTTTGAAGCCGCACTGCGACGCAAACAATTAAGTTTAGTTTTAGCCGGCAAAATGAATCCGCATGACGCAACCGAATTAAAAGCGTTGTTCATGTAGCAACATTTTAGCTTGTTATTTTTATTTTAAAATATTCTTGAAAGAGAAAATTTACATTAAAAAAAGAAGTATTTTTACGAAAAAAAATATTCTCACACAATTGGAATTTTCAGGATAATTAGTCATCCTGTCAGTTTCTTACAGTTATAAAATAATACAAATAGATGAAAGAAAAGGTAAAAGAGAAGATGAGTACAGAAAAAGAATCTAAATTAAAAGCGCTACAACTTACGCTGGATAAACTAGACAAAACTTACGGTAAAGGTACCGTAATGAAAATGGGCGATAAAGCCATTGAAGAAGTGGAAACGATTTCTTCAGGTTCATTAGGTATCGATTTAGCCTTAGGAGTAGGTGGCTATCCAAGAGGGCGAATCATCGAAATATATGGTCCAGAATCCTCTGGAAAAACAACCCTTACATTGCACGCCATTGCCGAAGCTCAAAAAGCAGGTGGAATCGCTGCTTTTATTGATGCAGAACACGCTTTCGATAGAAATTATGCAGAGAAATTAGGTGTAGATATCGAAAACTTGATCATCTCACAACCAGACAATGGAGAACAAGCATTAGAAATTGCGGAAAACTTGATTCGTTCCGGAGCCATTGACATTGTTGTAATTGACTCGGTTGCGGCTTTGACTCCAAAAAGTGAGATTGAAGGTGAAATGGGAGATTCTAAAATGGGTCTTCATGCCCGTTTGATGTCTCAAGCATTACGTAAATTAACTGGAACAATAAGCAAAACACATTGTACGGTTTTCTTTATCAATCAATTAAGAGAAAAAATTGGTGTTATGTTTGGTAATCCAGAAACAACAACTGGAGGAAATGCATTAAAGTTTTACGCTTCGGTTCGTTTAGATATCCGTCGTTCTACTCAAATTAAAGATGGTGATAACGTACTTGGAAACAGAACCAAAGTAAAAGTGGTAAAAAACAAAGTGGCTCCACCATTTAAAATCGCTGAATTTGATATTATGTACGGAGAAGGAATTTCAAAAACTGGAGAGATTCTAGATCTAGCTGTCGAATTTGAAATCATCAAAAAAGCAGGATCATGGTTCAGTTATGGTGAAACCAAATTAGGACAAGGTCGTGATGCGGTTAAGTCTTTAATCAAAGATAATCCAGAATTAGCAGATGAATTAGAAGGGAAAATTAAAGCACATATCAAAGAATTAGCTGCTTTGTAAATCCAATTTACTTGTAAAAAAACGATGCCGAAATAAATTATTTCGGCATTTTTTATAGCCTAAAATGAAACCTTCCTTTAGCTATATTCTTAAAAATAAATTAGAATTATTTACACTTTTTGATTCAAAATCAAATCATTAAAAAAAATGATTCCTAAATATAACGAGCAACTTTAAAAACTCTAAGTTCTCCCTTACTTTCATTTTTTACTCTAAAATTAACCCACGGCAAGCAACCTTTCTAATTTTAAATCATCTTTTATAAAATAAATATAAATCAATAAATTTTAAAAAAATGAAAAAAATGAAATTAAAGGTGATTGCTTTGGCATTAGTAGTAGCATCAGGATTTGCTTCGTGCAGCAATGATAATGACCAACCCCAAATGGCAACTAAAAAAGCGTTTATTAGCGCCGTTACCAGACCAACGGCAGGAGTAGTAAATCAGGAACTGACTTTGATAGTTGCTTATGATGTCGAAAACAAGTGTGGTGTTTTTAATAAATTTTCAGAAACAACTACAGAAAACACAAAAGAAATTGAAGTAGAAACTAACCTTGAAGGTACGGATTGCGGTACAGCAGCGGTCACTAAAACGACAACTTATAAATTTAAATCTTCGGTTGCAGGAACGTATATCTTTAAATTTAAAAAATCAGCTACAGAATTTATCACACAAACAATTGTTATAAGTTCAGCAACTTAAAAAATAAGTAGAAGCTGTCCTCTTTGACAGCTTCTTTAAAAAAAAAGGACATAATGTAGCTTTTTTTGCAAAATCAAACCCTTAAAAAACACTAATTTAGTATTTTAATACTGCTGCATTTAACTAAAAATTAATTGTTGACGCAACCTTTTAAAAAAATTGTATCTCAATAATAAATCTTACTACCCCCTTTTTTGTAAAATGGGTTTTATTAACTTAAAAAATGAAAACAATGAAAAAATTTATCGCACTCACCCTATTTTTATTGACACTTTTATCTTGCAGTACGGACAATGATCTTCCTAACTACACTTACGAAGTACTTCCTGTAGCAAGTTATACATTGCCTCAAAGTTTCAAATTAGGAGAAACCTATGAAATAAAATTGAAGTACCAGAGACCTTCAGATTGTTATTCTTTTCAGGGAATCTATTACGATAAGAATTTAAATATCCGAACTATTGCCATTCAGTCAGCTGTAAACAAGGACCAAGTGTGCACGCAAGTCCTTCCAGCAGAATCAGAAGTATCTTTTAATTTTTTCGTAACCAACACTGGTTCCTATATTTTCAAGTTTTACAAAGGAGAAGACGCTAATGGTGTTACTATTTTTGAGGAAGTGGAAGTTCCTGTTACTAACTAATTCTTGACTAAAATTGTGGGGTTAGACCAATTGATTACTGACTGTAAAAAAAACTGCCCTAAAGCACAAGAGCAACTATACCAGCTATTTTCTAAAAAACTATTTGGCGTTTGCCTAAAATACTCCATTAATTATGCCGACGCAGAAGACAATTTACAAGATGGTTTTTTAATTATTTATGACAAAATAAAACAATTCAATTTTAAAGGCTCTTTCGAAGGTTGGGCAAAGAGAATAATAATTAACAATGCCCTTCAAAAATTTAGAGACGTTCGGTTTATGGAGATTGTAGATGACACTGTTGCTGACGAAGAAGTTGAAATCGATGATGAGAACATCTCTATTGATTATTTAATGCAGATTATTCAGGAATTGCCAGATCAATACCGCCTGGTTTTCAATCTTTACGTCTTGGATGGATATTCCCATAAAGAGGTCGCAGAAATGCTTAAAATAACCACTGGAACAACTAAATCTAATCTGGCCAGAGCTCGGATGATTTTAAAAGAAAAAATTGAAAATTATTCCCGAATTAAAACAAAGTCAGCAACAAAATGAACGATAAAAAAAATATAGACCGGTTTTTTCAGGAGCAATTTAAAGATTTTGAATCCCATCCGAATGAGCAAGTTTGGAATAACATCCAAACAGCTTTGAATGAAAAGAAGAACCGAGAAGTACTGCCAGCCTGGATAAAATTCTCCGGAACTGCAGCGGCTTTTCTTGTGGGGATATTTGCCTTGCATACTGTTATAAACGACAAAGTTAAAACTAATAATCCTGTGGTTATCGAATCAAAAGTTCCAAAAACCAACGTAAATGAAAAGGAATCTATCCCTAATGAATCCATAAAAGAGCGACCTTCATTAGAAATTAAAACAGGTCCTCAAGTAGTCGAAAATAGTGGTAAAACAAAGCAATCTGAACAAAAAGAGAGTATAAATTCTACTGGATTTAAAATTAATTCGAACAAAGAAAAGAATCAAAAGGAAGCTGTTGTTTATTTGCAAACAAATAATTTGTCGCTAAAACATCCCGCAACAGCGCTTGAAAACAAAAAAGCTACAGCTGTTACCGAGGCAAAAACAGACGACCTATTTGAGAAAATCCAACAACTACCTCTAGAAAAAACAAGTATAAATCCCCTTGAAAACACTAGAATTGCTTTACAAGACACTAAAAAAGAACCCTCAACTGCTAGTGCAATTCCAAACGAATTAGATGAAATTCTTAAAAAGAAAACAGATCAAAAAAAAGAAGTTGTTAAGATACATCAGCAAGACAAATGGCAGATTACACCTAACATCGCAGCTGTTTATCTGAACTCAAATTCAGGCGGTTCCGCTATTGATGCACAATTTTCAGAAAATCAAAAAACAGCAGAAAATAGCTTAAGTTTTGGCGTAGGAATCCATTATGCCGTTTCTAAGAAAATAGCCTTGCGTTCTGGGATAAACAAACTGTCATTGGGATATAACACAAATAACGTTATCTACTCAACAGGCTTGGCTAACAACAATCTGGCGAATATTGCTTACACTTCAACTGCTTTAGTAGAAATTAATAATGAAGCTACTTTAAGCATGTTATCTGCATTCGAAAAAGATATACAAAAAACAAATACAGGTGCATTAAACCAGAAAATGGGCTATTATGAAGTTCCTTTGGAACTTTCCTATTCCGTTTTAGATAAGAAGTTTGGAATTACTATTATTGGAGGAGTAAGCACCTTGTTTCTTAACCAAAATAAAATATCGCTCGTATCAGAGGAAACGAATCTAAAATTAGGTGAGGCCACTAATTTAAATCAAATTCATTTTAGCACTAATGTTGGTTTAGGATTTAAATACAAAATTATAAAATCGTTCCAAATCAATTTTGAACCCATGCTTAAGTACCAAGTTAATACGTTTTCAAATGATTCTGGCAACTTCAAGCCACTATTCATTGGTTTGTACTCTGGAATCAGCTATAGCTTTTAATTGGATCTAAATCGAAATCTATCAGTTGATTGTATATTATTTCGCGCACTTCTTCGCGAATTTCTTTGCGGTCAACGCCAGTTTTTCCCAAAGTCTCTACGTGTGAATGCATTTTTACACGCATAATTCCTGGGCTTCCGCTGAAGAAAGTATAGGAAAATCTCTTTTTATTATCGGCAAAAGTAATGGGAACAATAGGGATTTCGTGTTCTATCGCCAAGCGAAAAGCACCGTCTTTGAAAGTATCTAACAAAACCGATTCATCATCAGGAACGCCACCTTCGGGGAAAATACAAATGCTTAATCCTTGATTGATTCTTTTTTGAGCACGATTAAACACTTCCATTTTACTTTTTGAAGAACTTCTGTCTACCAAAATACAGGTTCTTTTATAGAAAAATCCAAACAAAGGAATTTTTGACAATTCTTTTTTACCCACAAAAACAAACGGATTTCTTGTTAGGGCAAGCATCAACATAATATCGGCCATAGAAGTATGATTGGCAACAATCATGTAACTTTTTTGGTATTCCATCTCTTGGTTTTTGTCTATTTTATAATAAAAACCCATCCCGAAAAGAATAAATTTTGCCCAAATACGAGCCATCTTAAAAAAATAAGGATAGCCGCTTTCCGTTAAAATGGACAATACCAGAAAGGGAAACATCACCAATATGGGAATGGTCATTAAAATATAAAACCACACCCGCCACAGTACCCAAAAAACAATTTTTAATCCTCTCATAGGTTCAAAAGTAAGAAATCAGAAGTTATCATGAGTATAAATTTTCGATGTTTTTTTCAACCATATAAGTCATATAAGTTTTTAAATTGTCTGTCAATTTTAATTCCGTTATTTAAATTCATTAAAGTTTTATCGACTTAAATGACTTATGTGTAAAAGAAAATTTTGCGAATGCTAGTTGGAATACGTAGATTTTTAAAATTTACGAATTTGCGGTAAAAAATGAAAAACTTTACGAACTTTGCGTGGAAGAAAAAAATACAATGGCAAAAATACTTACAGGCGTTCAAAGTACTGGAACACCACATTTAGGAAACTTACTTGGCGCAATCATTCCCGCAATAGCATTATCAAATAAACCTGAAAATGAATCGTTTCTTTTCATTGCTGATTTGCACTCCATCACACAAATAAAAAACGGTGAAACCTTACGAAACAATACGTACAGTACCGCCGCTGCTTGGTTGGCTTGTGGTTTAGATGTGAACAAAGTAGTTTTCTACAGACAATCGGATGTGCCACAAACGGCGGAATTATCGTGGTATTTAAGTTGTTTTTTTCCGTTTCAACGCTTGACATTAGCGCATTCATTCAAAGACAAAGCAGACCGTTTAGAGGACGTTAATGCCGGATTGTTTTCCTATCCAATGCTGATGGCTGCTGATATTTTATTATATGATGCTGAATTTGTGCCCGTAGGAAAAGATCAACTGCAACATTTAGAAATCACTCGCGATGTCGCTTCCCGTTTCAACCACCAAATGGGAGAAACTTTTGTAATTCCAGAAGCGATTGTACAACAAGACGGCTTACTAATTCCAGGAACAAATGGTGGAAAAATGAGTAAATCAGCCAATAATATAATCAATATTTTTCTAGACGATAAAGCCTTGCGCAAGCAAGTGATGAGCATCGAAACGGATAGTACGCCGCTTGAAGATCCTAAAAATCCAGATACGTGCAATGCTTTTGCTATTTATTCTTTGTTGGCAACCGAAGAACAAATCGCTGCGATGAAAGCCAATTATCTTGGCGGAAATTATGGATACGGTCACGCCAAACAAGCCTTATTTGAACTAATTTGTGAAACTTTCAAAACCGAAAGAGAAAAATATAACTATTACATCAATAACCTCCCTGAAGTAGATTCACTTTTGAAAATTGGTGCTGAGAAAGCTTCGGCTGTTGCCAATGGTGTACTGGCTAGAGTAAGAGAAAAACTAGGATTTGAGGTTGTATAGTCTTACTATTTATAGCAATATTTCAGTTATTAATTCCCACTAAATTTGTCACGCTGGAAGCGTCTCAACATTTGAGAGCAACTCAAACGAGACGCTTCCAGCGTGACAAACTAAATAGAAAGTGTTTGTGCTCAATTTATTACTAAAAAATTTATTTTTACTATTAGTCATGCTAGAAGTGTCTCATTGTTTGGTTTTTTGTAAACGCTATATCGCCTCAAACAATTTTCCCGGCAACGGTCGTATCACACCTTTCAATTCCATATTTAACAGCATTCCTGAGATTTTATAAATAGGAAAATCACAGCGCAACGCAATAATATCCATCAATTCTTTTCCTGTTTTAAGGAGGTAATCGTATACTTTTTGTTCGTCTTCTTCTAAAGTAACAAACAGCTGTTTCTGCACTGGTTTTGCGTCTTTTTGTATATCCCAATTTAAGATATATACTAAATCAGCGGCACTGGTGAGCACATTCGCTTTTTGGGTTTTTATTAAGTTGTTGCAGCCTTGACTGTATTTGTCGGTTACACGACCTGGAACCGCAAAAACATCTCGGTTGTAATCATTCGCCATATTGGCTGTAATGAGCGAACCACCACGATCAGCCGATTCAATTACGATAGTCGCTTCAGACATACCTGCTACAATGCGGTTTCTTCGAACAAAATTTTCTTTATCCGGATACGAGGAACTCCAAAACTCGGTCATAAAACCCCCATTTTGCTCAACTTTGGCAACATATTTTTTATGGGTTTTCGGGTATATTTGGTTTAAGCCATGCGCCACCACTCCTATCGTTTGTAAATTATGTTCCATTGCCAATTGATGCGCCACAATATCGACGCCATAGGCAAAACCGCTTACGATTATGGGATCGAGTGGCGCTAAATCTTCAATCAGTTTTCTACAAAACTCCATTCCGTAAGACGTGATTTGGCGCGTTCCTACAATGCTGATGATTCTTCTGTTTTTTAAATTAATATTCCCTGAGGTGAATAATAAAAGTGGCCCGTCAATACAATGTTTCAGTCGTTCAGGATAATTTTCGTCTTGAAAATAAGCGACATTAATTTCATTGTTTTTTATAAATTCCAGCTCCAATGTTGCTTTATCAAAAACCGATTTATCTTTTAAATTTTTCAGCAAAATGGAACCCACTCCATCAATTCCAGCAAGTTGTGAAGCCTTAGTATTAAAAACGGCTTCTGCAGAGCCAAAATGCGTCAGCAGTTTTTTGGCCATGATGTCGCCCACGCCTTCTATTCTTTGCAATGCCAATAAATAAAATAAATCCTGTTCTTTCATGCTAATTATTTGAAGGTGAAATGTATAAATTTTTATGCGGATTGTTAATAAAAATTGTGAATAAAATTTTGATAACTATTTTGGTTGTATAACTTTGTAAGTATGAAAATCGAACTATACATCGCGCAGCTTTTATACCGTTATCAATGTGTAACCGTTCCGGGTTTCGGAGCTTTTTTGACCGAAATTCAATCGGCTAAACTAAACGAAAGCTCCAATTCGTTTTCTCCTCCCAAAAAAATGATTGCTTTCAATGCGAATCTGAAAAATAATGATGGTTTATTAGCCAATCATATCGCTTTAGCAGAAAAAACATCGTATGAATATGCCGTAAGTAAAATTCAATATGAAGTTTTTAATTGGAAAAAAGCATTTGAAGAAAACGAAATTATATCAATAAAAAATATTGGAGATCTTCGTTTGAACGCGGATAAAAATATCGTTTTTACTCCGTACGATCAAACCAATTATTTGACTAGTTCTTTTGGATTAGCTCCTTTTGTTTCACCACTTGTAAAAAGAGAAATCTTTGAAAAAGAAGTAGCAGCAATTGAAGAAAAACCTACCATAACAATGGTTCCTGAGGAAACCAAATCAACCAATTCCTATTTAAAATACGCCGCTATTTTTGTATTGGGATTAGGAATTGCAGGAAGTGTGGGTTATCCAATGTACCAAAACCAAATCGCCTCAGAAACGATGCTAGTTGAAACTGCGGTTCAAAAACAAGTTCAAAATAAAATTCAAGAAGCTACTTTCTTTATCGAAAGCCCCGTTCCAGCGGTAACTCTCGCTGTAAAGTCGACTGCCGAAATAAAAATGCCGTACCACATTATGGCAGGTGTTTATAGAGAAGAGAAAAACGCTAACAAAACGTTGCGCATTTTAAGCCGCTTAGGATATGATGCCAAACGCATCGCTCCTAACAAAAACGGATATTTTCCGGTGTTGTACGGAAGCTACGCTACTTTTGCCGAAGCGGAGAAAGCCAAAAAAGAAATCAATGAAAAGCACAATCCCGAAGCTTGGATTCTGATTCAATCTTTATAAAAACATAAAATCTTCGTGATTAAGACAGTCCCCAAAAAGTGAAAACGATTTGGGGATTTTTTTTAGGAGCTAATTCCAGCTATTCGTTATATCTCTTGTAGTCTCGTTAAAAAACGAGACTACAAGAGGATGCCGCTACTATCTGGGCTAGGGAATTGATCTAATTTAAGCGTCTTACGTACTATTTGATGAGTTTTTAAGTAGCTTGCGAGTTGATTATATTTCCCCAAGAGAAAAGTTTTTTTAAGGATTAATGGCGTATTAAAAACACATTTTTGTATTTCTTATAAAAGTCCTTCAATGCTAAGGATTTAATCCTTTTTTCGCTTTATAAAGCAACGTTGCAAAAGCCAGGTTATGTAGTTTTGATAAAAGTAGAAATTTGTTACAAAAAGAGTAAACGCGATGCTACTTCCTACACTATTGATAATAAGCAAAGCTGTTCAATCAATTATTAAACCGCAACTTTTGTCAAACCGATGTTGTGCATTTGCCCTTCTTTTTCTAGCGCACTAGATTTCATAGCAATGACAGTAAATAACCAATAAGTGAACCACCTAAAACAACAAATGCATTATTCAATTTCTTAAAACGAAAAGTTGAAACAATACTTAAAACCGCAATGAATATTGTCCGCCAATCTGTAATTGTGTCTTTCCCCATATCTAAGCAAACTGCTATAATGATTGCTACCGAAGCCACATTAACAGCATCCAAAAATGCAGAGAATAGTTTTGAGTTCCGCATTTTATTTACCAATGGATTGAGTAATGCAACAAAAACAAATGATGGTAAAAAAATTGCGACTGTGGAGACGATTGCTCCTGTCAAACCGTTGATTTGATAACCAATAAAAGTTACAGAAGAAAAAACGGGTCCAGGCGTAAATTGCCCAACCGCAATCGCATCAATAAGTTGTTGTCTTGTTAAAAGTCCTGTTGATACTAATTCTGTATCAAGAAATGCAAACAAAACATAACCGCTCCCGTAAAGTATCGCGCCAATTTTTAAGAAAATCCAAAATAAGTTTACATTAATTGCAGCAGTTATTTCCGTGTTTGTGATTTGCAATACTGTTAATGGAAGCAAATTTTTTACACTGTTTTGCTTATTATTACGCACACAAGCCAAAAGAAGGGCAAACAATCCTGCTCCAAACATTAGATAAATTTCATTAATGTGAAGCAAAGAACTAATTAAAACAATCATTCCGATTATTATTAGTTCTGTGGATTTCAACGATTTTTTTGCTAAAGGGTATATTGCCACTAGTATAATGGCAATAATTGCAGGTTTTATTCCGTAGATAAATGGTTGCACTTCGGGCAATTGTCCATATTGTTTGTAAAGCCAGGCAAAAATACCTGTGATGAATACGGCTGGTAAAATAAAACAAACACCGGCAACAATTAGACCTTTCCAACCGCCTTTTTCGTGTCCGATATGAATTGCCATTTCTGTGCTATTTGGGCCAGGTATTAAATTTGTCGCCCCAATTAAGTCAAGAAAATGTTGTTCAGTGAACCATTTCCTTTTTGAAACTACTTCGCTTTGCATCATTGCAATATGTGCCGCAGGACCCCCAAAACCAATAACGCCTAATTTTAAAAAAAGCTTTGCTAACTCTTTTAATTCGGCTTTACTTTCCATTTTTCATTAGCTTGTTATCTATTGACCATCTGCCACCGCCTTTGATTAAAAGAAAAACACTACCTAAAAGCATAGCCCAGTCTGTTCGGCTTCCATGAAGCATTCTCCAAAATCCTTCGGTGGCTAAAACTTCGGTTTTGGTTGTTGCTATCGCAACAACCATAATAATGATTAACAAAATACTTCCAAAACGAGTGAATAGTCCAAGTAATAGCAATGCACCACAAAGTATTTCTGCAGTGCCCACAAAACTTCCTAAGAATTCAGGGGATGGCAAACCGATTTTTTCAAAGCGTCCAGCACCTAATGTTTCAGAGAAAAGAAATTTTTGTATGCCTTCAGAGAGAAAAACAGCGCCAACCATCAAGCGAATTAAAATACTTGTTTTTGAGTTGTCTGTGTGGATAAATTTTTGAAACATAATTATTTGCAAATTGGTGATTGTCTGTCTGTTGGGATTTTTACAGTAAAGAAAGGCACTTTCTCCAATGCGTGGCAACGATTACAGTTGATTATTAAGGTTTGAAAATATTTATTGAAAAGGGCTGTGTCTTTCCATTCTAACGATTTTTTCATTTGTGGCAATACATAAGTCAAAAAGTGTTTTGCTAATTTTGCTCTTTTAGCTCTTCGTTCAAGTCAGTTTTCAATTGTGCTTTTTATTTTTTCTAATTGATAGTTGGCATAGTCCCAATTCTGGTCTTGTCCTCCCTAATACAATTCTTGATAACGATAACCAATTTCCACCATAGCATAATAAAAACCTCTGAATTGTTTTTTAATAGTCTTCATTTGCTTCGTTTTAGTACTTTTTATCTAGTCACCTAATATTTTTTCAATTTCTTTCTGATAATTGCAGGCAAAAAATTCTTTCGTTACAATAAGAATAAATAGTTGTTTGATTTTTTATCAATTCATAGTTTACGAGGTCGCCCTAAAGATGGGTCTGAAAAAAGCCTTAGTTTGTCATTATTCCAAATATAGAAAAAATATCTTTGTATGCTACTACTAGTTATAATAAATAGGAATAATGATGAACGGCACAGCAGTGGAAACGCTTTTCTATTATTCTTAAAAAAAGAAAAGATTAGAACAAATAGCGCGAAGATTCGTTCTTAAAAACCACAACCACTCTGCTCTTAAAATAAAAATTCAACCTAATTCAAACTCGCTTTAAACATCCTCGCTTCTTCCCAAGAGAATTTTTGTCCGTGCTTTTCCATCAATGCATTGAGCGATTCTTCTCGGTATCCAGCAAAAGCGGCTGCTAAATCCTGTAGTTTGTCCTCCGGTAAAACGGCTGAGATAGCTACTGCTTTGGTTTGAATCAGCTTGACAAAATGCGAGTAAATGGTTTGTTTGGTCAAGACTCTGATGGTAGCAATATCAGTAATAGATTTCTTTTCGACCCATAATTCATAGGTTTCTTGAACGGTTGATTTCTTGGGTACAGTTGTTTTTGCTTTTTTCGCCGAGTAGCGTTGCACGTCTTTATCATCTTCAATCAAGGTGATGTTAAGTTCTTTGAATTGATTTTGAATTGCTTCTGTTTTTCGGCTTATGTATCTCTTTATTTCTGAAGAGGTTAATTTTTCTTTTGAAATGGTTTCTCCAGCAACAACGGTTTCTATCAGTAATTTGGCTTTCATCAATCGCAGCACCGCTTTGGTTTGCAACTCTTCCAGAACAATTAATTCATCATAAAACGCTTTTACTTTCTTGATGCGTTTTACTTCTTCAATTTTCCAAAGAATTTCAAAGACCAAGTCGTCCATTGGCTTCAAGAAATAACTAAAAGCCGCTTGAATCCGCTCCGAAACATGATTTAAATCAACTGTTTCAGGAGCAAAAAGTTTGTTCAATTGCGAAATGAATTTTCTGGATGGATCCAAAAGCTGATCTACTTGTTCCGCTTGCTTTTTTGCCCAAACCGCATGCTTGGATTTCCCTGAAACTTCAGAGCTTTCGTTGTAACTGAATCGGTGATTGCGCCACTCTTGCGCTAAGTCACTCCAATCAAACGTGTTGACTAAATAATTATGAATAAAATTTTTGGTCTCAAAATGCAACGCATTGGCTAAAAACGAATCTGATGCTTTGTTCAACGCATAATCCATCACATCCTGGTCGTTTGAAATGCCATTCATGCGCAACGGCGAAAGCAAAATAAGCCCTTCTAACGAACGCAAACGCGACAACGCGACATATGCTTGACCCGGCAGAAAAACTTGCGAAACATCAAGCGCAGCTTTGTCAAATGTCAAACCTTGGCTTTTATGCACCGTAATGGCCCACGCTAATTTGATTGGGTAATGTACAAAAGTTCCCAAAACCTCCTCTTCAATTTCCTTAGTAGTTTGATCGACCTTGTAGCGAATGTTTTGCCATTCGTATTTTTCGACTTCGATGGTTTTGTTTTCTTCGGGAAAATGCACTAGAATTTCTTGGCTTCCAAGCGATTTGATCACACCCATTTTTCCGTTGAAATAGTGCTTGTCAAGGGACAGATCATTTTTCACAAACATCACCTGCGCGCCTATTTTTAGCTTCAGCTCTTGTTCCACGGGAAAAATTTTATCTGGAAAATCACCTGTTATTGCAGGATTATAGGATACTAATTTTCCATCTAAATCTTGTAATGCCTGAGCATTCATAGAGTCGGCTTTGTTGTTATGTGTGGTTAACGTGATATAGCCCTTGTTAGCTTTTAAATCAAAATCAGGCTTTACATATTGGTTTAACGTTTGGATATCGTCCTGTGAAATCTGGTTGTTGCGCAGGTTATTCAAAACCGAAATAAAGGTATCATCGGTCTGGCGAAAAATCTTGGACAATTCAATATACAATGGCGGATTTTGCTGCACGACATGCGAATGGAAAAAGAATTTTCCTTTGTAATAGGTTTTCAGCGTGCGCCATTCTTCGTCCCTAATTACCGGAGGCAACTGCAATAAATCGCCAATATACAAGACTTGAACACCACCAAAAGGAGTATTTCTTTTACGTACCGATTGCATCATGTAATCCATAGCATCGAGTAAATCAGCACGAAGCATACTGACTTCATCTATAATTAATAATTCCATGTTGCGAATCACCGATTTCTTTAAACCGCTCATTTTGAAATGCCTACGCAACGTAGCTTTGGTTTCAAACTTGGTGCTCTCAGAAAATTGAGGCGAAGAATTATCCGGAATAAATCCACCAAAAGGCAGCTGAAACATCGAGTGAATCGTGACACCACCCGCGTTCAACGCAGCGATTCCCGTAGGTGCTACAACTACCGTATTCTTGTGCGTGGTTTGGATAATTTCCCGTAAAAGGGTGGTTTTTCCAGTTCCTGCTTTCCCAGTGAGGAAAACAGATCGTTGGGTTTGATTGATGAATCGTAAGGTGTAAGCGGCGGCTTCTGAGATAGTTTGCATTAGGCGTGTATATATGAAGCTAAAGTATTGAATTTTAGGAATACATTTTATAGTTTACTAAACTATTTGTCTGCTGATTTGGTTTTTTTAGCCACGATAGCAACGGAAATCCTCGAGGTTTGGCAAGTGATTTTTTTCTAGCCAGAAAAGAGCGACTGCAAGAAGCTCCTTTTATGGTGTAGAAAAAACAATTGCTAACCAAGAGATTAGAGTGTATATCGGGAAATAGCTTCAAAAAAAAAGCCTTCAATCTAAAGATAGACGAAGGCAATTTTTTGAATTAATAGAAAATAAATTATTTCTTAGCTTCTGCTTTTTCATCTGTTTTAGCAGATGCTTTGTATTTATCGTTCAAGCCTTTAATGATTTCTTTTGTGATATCAAATTTGTCTTCAGCGTATAATATTGATGCTGCGTCACCTGTTCCATAGATGTAGGCATATCCTTTTTCTTTTCCGTACGCTTTGATGAATTTTTTCACTCCACTTACTAGAGAATCCATTTCTTTTCCGCTTTCAACCTGTAATTCCTGAGATAATGCTTGTTGTGCATATCCTAATTGTTGTTCTCTTTTTTGCAATTCAGCTCCTTTTTTTTGTGCCCATTCTTGACCATTGGCTTGTGCTTGCGATTGAAAACTGGCTGCTTCTTGTTTAAACCTTGCGATTTCTGCTTCTAGCTGTCTGCCTTTTTCCTCTGCTTTAGTTTTGTATTTTGCTTCAAGGTCTTTTGCCTCTGTATATTCTTTCATTAATTCAGAAGTGTCTACGTAAGCTGTTTTTACTTCTTTTGCTGCTTCGGCTGGTTTGTTGCAAGCAAATAGAGAAATTGATAATGCGATAATTACTAATGCTTTTGTACTCATATTTTTAATATTTCTTTTTTGGTATTCGTGAATCTTCAATTTCATTTTGATGAATTTCTAGTTTTAAGTATTGGTGACAAAAATATAAAAAAATAGATAGTATTGACATAAAGTTTTAAAAATGCTACTTTTTTATGATATAAGATTTTATTATTATAATTAATGAATGTATAATGTATGTCTATTAAAAACGACCTTCATATCTTTTAAATAAACGGATTAGTTTAATAGTCCGACAATCACATTCGATTTCATTAAAAAATGCGCTTAAATTCGCTTAAAATGATTTTTGATTGTTTTTTAAGATGTAAATGTGTGAAGAATACTCAAAATTCTTCTTCGCTTCCCAATTCGACTGCAATCCGACAAAAAAGGCTTTTATATAATTCATTTTACCAGTTTTGTATTTTTCCGAAAGTAAGCTCACGTAAAATGAGTCGAATTTCATAGGAAGCACTTTTTCTAAACTCATTGCTTCTTTTTCGAAAAGCATTTTTATAGCCGTTTTAGAAAAATGCCAAAAATGAATCGGCACATCATAAGCGGCCCAAAACTTCCCGTAATGTTTTGCGTCGAACGATTTGAAATTTGGAACGGCAATAATTAAAGTCCCTTCGGGTTTTAATAATCGTTTCAATTCTTTGATTTGGTTTTCCAAATTTGGAACGTGTTCCAAAACATGCCACATCGAAATCACATCAAAAGAATGGCTGTCTAATTCGCTGGTTTCTCCAACAAATGAAACCCCTTTCTTTTTCGCAATCGCTTTTGCTTTTTCACTTGGCTCCACTCCTATCGTGTGCCAACCGTTATCTTTGGCCACAGATAAAAAATCTCCCGTTCCGGCTCCAATATCTAAAATACTTCCTTTATTCGTTTGTAATGAATTGATTAAACTCAACTTATTTTCAAGCGCAATGCTTTTTACCAAATGATAGGCTTTTTCAAATAAAGACCTTTTGCTATCCGTGTGCGAAATATAATCCACACTTTCGTAGTACTTTCCTAAATTTTCTAAACTGGGTTGTGGAGACGTAATCAGCATGTCAAATTTGACATCATGATATAAGTCAAAAATTTCCTGAGAAACAGAATAATCTTTAACGGTTAAAAAAGGCTGTTGGTTTGAAATATCCATTAAATACTAGTGCTTTTATATTTTAATTTTAAACTAAACCCTGAAAACACCAACGGATACTTTCAGGGCTGAATTATTTATTTTTTATGATTCTTCAATTATAGCAAGGCTTGACAACGTAGTTTCACGTGGAACAAATTGATTTAAGAATAAAGATTAACGATTTCTGATTTCAGATCTTTCATAAATCTGCAATCAAAAATCGTTAATCAAAAATCTACAATCCCTAACGTCCCATATAAATCAACAATACTGAAACATCACTTGGAGATACTCCACTAATTCTTGATGCTTGAGAAATTGTTACTGGTCGAATCTTGCTTAATTTTTGTTTTGCTTCAATGGACATGGATTTGATTTTTTCATAATCAAAATTCTCAGGGATTTTTACATCTTCCAATCGAAGCAATTTATCTGCATTATTTCTTTCCTTTTCGATATAACCTGAATACTTCACTTGAATTTCTGCTTGTTCCAGAATTTCTTGATCCACTTGATTGTTTGCAATATAATCTACAACCTTTTCAAACTTCATGATGTCTTCCAAATCAATTTGCGGACGCGAGAATACTTTGAACATCTTATCTCCTTGCGTAATTAAAGCCGTATCTTTTGATTCTAAAATAGGATTTGCTTCCGCAACAGAAACGCTCGTTTCTTTGAAGAAAGCCACCATTTTTTCAGATTCGTTTAATTTGTGTTCCATTCTGCGCAATCGCGCTTCAGAAGCCAAACCAATTTCGTGTGACATTGGAGTCAATCTAAAATCGGCATTATCCTGACGTAACAACGTTCTGTATTCTGCTCGTGACGTAAACATTCGATAAGGTTCTTCTGTTCCTTTCGTGATTAAATCATCAATTAAAACTCCAATATAAGCTTCATCTCTTTTTAAGATTAATGGCGCTTTTTCATGTACTTTTAAATGCGCATTTATTCCAGCCATCAATCCTTGAGAAGCCGCTTCTTCATATCCAGTAGTTCCGTTTATTTGTCCAGCGAAATACAATCCTTCAACTAATTTTGTTTCCAAAGTGTGTTTCAATTGTGTCGGCGGAAAATAATCGTATTCAATTGCATATCCCGGACGAAAGAATTTTACTTTTTCAAATCCTGCAACAGAACGCAGCGCTTTAAATTGAATATCCTCAGGAAGCGAAGTTGAAAAACCATTTACATAAACCTCACACGTATTCCATCCTTCAGGCTCCACAAATAATTGGTGTCTTTCTTTATCAGCAAAACGATTAATTTTATCTTCAATAGAGGGACAATATCTTGGTCCAATACTTTTTATTCTTCCATTAAACATTGGCGAACGATCAAAACCTTCTCTCAAAATATCATGAACATCCAAAGAAGTATACGTCATATGACACGATCTCTGGTGAACTAATGGAGTAGTCACATCAGAATAAGAAAACTTATCCGGTTTAGCATCTCCTTTTTCTTCGTTCATTTTGGAATAATCCAAAGAACGTCCATCCACTCTAGGAGGTGTTCCTGTTTTCATTCGGCCTGATTCAAAACCAGCAGCGACTAGATCTTCGGTAACACCATGCGAAGCACTCTCGCCTGCTCTTCCTCCACCAAATTGTTTTTCTCCAATATGAATCAATCCATTTAGAAATGTTCCATTCGTTAGCACAACTGATTTGGAACGAATTTCAAGCCCAAGCGAGGTTTTTATACCTAATACTTTTCCATTTTCAATTATCAACCCTTTCACCATCTCCTGATAAAAATCAAGATTTGGAGTTCCCTCCAACATCATTCTCCACTCCTCAGCGAAACGCATTCGGTCACTTTGAACACGTGGCGACCACATTGCTGGACCTTTGGATTTGTTCAGCATCTTGAACTGGATTGCAGTCCTATCCGAAACAATTCCCGAGTATCCACCAAGCGCGTCAATCTCACGCACAATTTGTCCTTTGGCAATTCCGCCCATTGCTGGGTTGCATGACATCTGCGCAATATTCTGCAAACTCATGGTTACCAATAAAGTTTTGGACCCCAAATTTGCAGCAGCAGCGGCAGCCTCAGAACCCGCATGTCCTGCGCCAACAACAATCACATCATATTCCTCTAAAAACATCTTCTTGTATAATTTAACCCATCTTGATGGGTTCTGATTTTGTAATCTATATTTTGTTCCACGTGAAACAACAAATAATTTGATGAACTAAAATTCCATCCTGTTCCACGTGGAACATAACGAAAAACATTGACATATCAATCGTTACTGTTCCACGTGGAACAGCCCGATTTTTTCATCTTCTTTAGTACGCATTAACAATTCTTCAGCTTCTCCTTTATCTTTGTAGCCACAGTAATGTAATATCCCGTGAACTAAAACCCGCTTCAATTCGTCTTCAAAAGATACATTAAAATCACCTGCATTATCTTTCACTCTTTCGACAGAAATAAAAACATCACCACTTATCTCATCTCCCATTGTGTAATCAAAACTGATAACATCTGTTAAGGTATCATGATTGAGGTATTCTAAATTAATCTTATGAAGGTATTCATCGTCACAAAAGATGAAGCTTATCTCCCCTTCTTTCTTCTTTTCTGAAATGATAACGGTAGATAACCAAGAAGCAATCGCTTCCTCATTGTCTAAATTAAAGTCGGTTTCGTAATTAAAATTGATCATTTTTTATTAAAATATTCTTGAACCTTTTGATTAAAATTCGAGCGCAAAGGTAAGGATTGTCTATTTAATATTTCTATGCTATTCAAATAATCTAATAAACCTGCTGGCAATGCATTAGATTGATTGTTAAACTGCTTTTTGTTAGTCTCAGATTGACGTTTATTTTCCTCTCCCTGTTGCTGCACGGCTGAATTTAACTTCAGTAACTCTTGTTTCACATTTAGAATATTTTGCAACGTTTCATTCTTGAAACCCTTGTTCAATAATTGCTTTTCAATTTGCTTCATTTGTTCCAAAGCACTTTGTCCATTACCTCCCAATCCTTGTTTATTTAATTCGTTTTGCAGTGCCTCGCGCAATTGCTTTTGCTCTTTATAAATTTCCAGTATCGCTTGCGCATCACCTTCGCCACCTTCACCCTCTTGACTTCCACCTTCGGATTTTCCTTGCTTGCCTTTTGAACCTTTTTCACCTTCGCCTGGTTTTTCCCCTTTCATTCCCTCTTTCATTTTCTCACCCAATCCTTCTTGTTTTTTTAAGATGTCCGGCAATTGCATACCTTGTCCTTGTCCAGGTTTAGGCTTGCCAGAGGCCATACCCGACATCTGCATTTGCATAGAATTAAGCATGTCACTTAGAAAATCGGCTAGCTTATTGGCAGCCGCAATAGTGTATTGCTGATGTGATAAACCTTTGGGAACTTGAGCATCAGTTAAACTCGACAGCGACTTGTCAACGTTATAGATCACATTCCCAATTTCCTTAGTAATATCCTCTGCAATTTTTGGATTCCGCAATGACATGGCAAACAAACTGTCGTCCACATGCTTGAACTGCTGCTTTAAATCCTGCTGAATTTTGATGTTTTTATTAAAAGCAGGAGATCCTGATTTATACTTTTTAAACTGCTTCATCAAATCTTCTTGCGACAATGAAAAAGCTAATAAATTATCTAAGATTTGTCGCAACATCGCAACATCTTCCTCCAACTGCTCCATCTCACCTTCTGCCATACTTTCAGACATTTTCTGAGCCATCTCTTTCATCTTTTTGGAAGCGTTTTTCTGATTTGGCTTAGCTTTGTCTTTTTTGTCTTTCTTCAATTCCTCGGATGCTTTCTTTAAATCTTCATCAATACTTTTTTCTTTAGCATCGTCTTTTGGTAAATCCAAAGGTGATTTTAATTCCTTGTTTTCTTTTTCCAAACCATTTAAATCTTCTTGAATTTTATCAAACTCCGCATTTATATCTTCCTGTTTATCTAGTTTATTTTCCTTTTCATCATTAGATAATTCATCTTGTTTTTCAGAAAGCTTATCCAGTTTATCTCCTAATTGCTCTGCTTTCTTTTCTACATAAAACCTCTTGGTCAACTCTACCAACTGTTCTAAATTCTTAGTTTGGTTTTTACTATTTTGTTTGAATTTATCTAACTTAGTCAACAACTCTTCGTTCTGAATTTTATCGTTCAGGTCTTTCAGCTCGTCTAAAAGCTTTTGGTTTTTCTCCAACTCTTTTTCAGCTTTATCCATTCGTTTTTGAAGCTCTTCTTTTAATTCATCCTTTTTATCCGTTTTGAATTGCTCCAAATTATCGTTCATTTTTTTAGTAAATTCCTTCATCATCTCATCCTGTTTCATTTGACGCTTGATAAAATCATTTACTTTTTGCTGATCTTTAAAATCTAAATTTTCCTTTTCTTTACCGGTTTTTTGAAGCTTCTCTATTTCGGAAATTTGCTTGTCTTGATTTTTTAAAGACTTTTCTAGACCATTAATATTCTCGTTTTGCTGTTGCAAAATTTGGTCTTCTTTTTCTTCATCTGTAGAAACACGATTAGAGAAAACAGAAGACTTCGTACTTTTAAAATTATGGATGGCATCATTATCAAAAACTTCAAAATAATAATCATAAGATACACCTTGCTCTACCGGAAGATTACTAGGAAAGGAAAACACAAATTGGTCAAAAGCACTTTTCTTAACAGCAATTGTTCCACGTTTAGCAGTATGTGGTTTATCTCTTTCGTAATACACAATCTGAAGTTTAGACAAACCGTAATCATCAGCAATTTGACCTAAAACATAGTTCTTGGCCACCTTCAAACTATCTGGTGGGAGGTTTACATTGATTGTTGGGAACTGATCCTTGACAATAGTAAGCTGATAATTTAGTCTTTCGTAATTTTTTACCTTCTCATTTGAAGTAAGAATTTGATAATCTGTGTCTTGCAGAATGCTTTTTGATAAGGAAAAATTATTTTCGGCTTTGGAAAAAGCAAATTTTGCACGATCATCCTGCCACATTACATTTTGAGTCGCTTGCGTACTCATTTTCCATGTTACAAGCGTTCCTTCTGGAATAACTGCATTTCCTGTTCCTTTGATACTTTCCGGATTTTTATTCAAATACGATGGGAAATTCAATTGCATTACAAAATTAGCAATAGTTGGAACGATAATCACTTTCAATTCATACTCTGGCGAAGTGATAGAATTCCCCTCCACGTGGAACAAAATATTTCCAGCTGGTTTAACCATCTTAAATTGAAATTCTCCAACCTTAGAAGATTCCATAAAGTAACTTTCGTTGTCAATAAATATCATGGCATTCTCAGGAACTATTTTACCTTCGGTTTTGATTCGTACAATAAAGTCCTCTTTTTGCTCGGTTTGTAAATTGGTATTCAAAACAACAAATTTAAAAGGAGCTGGTGGCAAAAAAGCAGAATTGAAATGTACTACCCTATTCAAACTTTGAGAAATTATAGTACTGTTTCCCGAAACAAAGAAAAACACCAACAGCAGTATTGGAATAACTGCTAAAGGAAAATACTTTTTGTTACCCGTGTAATTGATAGCATTTCCAAAAGGGATTGGCTGCAACGTATTAGCTTTTTGTTCAATGGATGCCACTAATAATTCTGATTTGACTTGCTGTTCATTCAAATTAGCTAATTGTAAAAAGTTAGTCAGCTTATCACTCACTTCAGCAAAATGACTTCCTATAATCGCTGATGCTTGATTATAACCAATTCCTTTTTGCAGCTTAAATATCTTAAACAATGGAAACAAAATAAAACGAAACAAAAGATATACTTCTACTCCAATGAAAGTCCAGAATAAAATAGTTCTACCAATTGGCTTGAGCCAAAGAAAATATTCAACAAAAAGCGTTAGAAGAAAATACAATAATCCTAAACCGATAAAGAACATAGTTCCCCGAATCAATTCATTAATGTAAAACTTCCTGATAAACGCTTCTAGTTTTTGATAAATAAGCTGTTGGTTTTCCAAAATTTTAAATCTTTTTAATAACCAATAAATGTACTAATTTATATTTAGTGCTACTTGTTAAATAAATGTTGTTATTATTTATGATTAGAAATGTAAAACCTTTTACTAATTTTATGGAAAAACACTGACTATGAAATATTTATTTGCCTATAGTATTCCTGTTATTGGTATGATAGGAATATATTTTGGAGGTTTCTGGACCTATGCTGCCTTATTGTTTGCCTTTGTCATGATCCCACTATTAGAATTAATATTGCCCATTGATGAAAGAAATTATGATACCGAGACCATCTCAAAACGTTTACACAATAAATTTTTTGACGTTTTACTATTACTAAACGTCCCTATAGTTTATGGAGCGATACTTTTTAGTTTGTATCGCATTACGCAAAACCAACTGCCTATTTATGAAATTATAGGAATGACCCTTAGCTTAGGAATTATTTTGGGCGCAAATGGAATAAATGTTGCCCATGAATTAGGTCACAGAAATACAATGTTTGAAAAGATAATGGGGAAAATACTTTTAATTCCCAGTCATTACACCCACTTTTTTATTGAACACAATCATGGACACCATTTGCACGTTTCCACCCCCGAAGATCCATCAACAGCGAAATTCAATCAGAGCCTGTATTCTTTTTGGTTTCAAACCGTGACTGGCACTTATTCAAAAGCATGGCAAATACAAAAAAAATTAAATAAAATAGAGAATCGCTCTTTACTTTCTATTAAAAATGATATGTTTTGGTTTACTGTCATTCAAGTAACTTACCTACTTACTATTTATTATTTCTTCGGCTTTACTGGATTATTCTTTGCTATATTTTCAGGAATCGTGGGATTTCTGCTGCTGGAAACCATCAATTATATTGAGCATTATGGCTTGAAAAGAAATCAACTTGCCTCCGGTAGATATGAACGGGTGACCGAAAAACATTCTTGGAATTCAAACCATGTCCTTGGCCGAATTATACTATATGAACTTACCAGACATAGCGATCACCACTTTAAATCTCAAAAAAAATACCAAATTCTAGAATACCATGATGTGTCACCCCAAATGCCTTATGGATATCCTACGTCAATGGTTTTATCGTTTTTTCCACCCCTTTGGTTTGCTGTGATGAATAAACGAATACCTGTAAATATGAAGTAATCTATAGAAATAGAATTATATTTGCCAAAAATCAACAATAATGTCTAAACAAGTTCGGGTGCGTTTTGCACCAAGTCCAACTGGACCTTTACATATTGGCGGCGTTCGTACCGCTTTATTCAATTATTTATTTGCCAAAAAAAACAATGGGGTTTTCTTCCTGAGAATTGAAGATACAGATCAAAACCGTTTTGTTCCTGGTGCCGAAGCATACATCATGGAAGCACTCGAATGGTTAGGCATTGCGCCAGATGAAACCATTGGAAAAAACGAAAAATTTGGTCCCTACCGTCAAAGCGAAAGAAAAGAGTTGTACCAACAATATGCAGCCGAATTAATCAATTCCGGTAATGCTTATTATGCATTTGATACCGCTGAAGATCTAGATGCAGCAAGAAAATTAGAAGAAGAACAAGGAAAAACTTTTATTTACAATCATACCAACAGAGAAAAACTGGACACTTCATTAGTGGTTTCAGAGGCTGAAACGGCCAAAAGAATAGCTGCTGGAGAACATTATGTAATCCGTTTTAAAACTCCGGTGAACGAAACCTTGCATTTGCATGACATCATTCGTGGCGATGTAAAATTTGAAACGAGCCTTTTAGATGATAAAGTATTATTCAAAAGTGACGGAATGCCAACCTATCATTTGGCTAATATCGTGGACGATCATTTAATGGAAACGTCTCATGTAATTCGTGGTGAAGAATGGTTACCATCGATGCCTTTGCACGTTTTATTGTACCGAGCATTTGGTTGGGAAGCGCCGGAATTTGCACATTTACCATTGATTATGAAACCTGTTGGAAACGGAAAATTATCCAAACGTGACGGAGATAAAATGGGATTTCCAGTATTTCCATTGGATTGGAATACGGCCGAAGGAGTTTCATCAGGCTATAGAGAAAAAGGGTTTTTCCCGGAAGCCGTGATCAACTTTTTGGCTTTATTGGGCTGGAATGATGGCACGGACAAAGAAATATTTTCATTAGAAGAATTAGTGGAAGCATTTGATCTAGATAGAGTGCATAAATCTGGAGCCAAATTTGATCCTGAAAAAAACAAATGGTTCAATCATCAGTATTTGATCAAGCAAGAAGACGCCACTTTGGCGAAAGCCTATGCTCCTATTTTGACTGAAAAAGGTATCTCGACTGCGCTCGATATGACAGATGAAAAACTTATAAAAATCGTTTCCTTGATTAAAGAACGAGCGCATTTTGTTTCTGAATTTTGGGAAATGAGTGATTTCTTTTTTGTAGCTCCAAGCGCTTACGATGAAAAAGCCACTAAAAACTGGAAAGCAGAAACTCCAGCCTTGATGCAAGAATTAATTTCTGTTGTGGAGGAAATTAGTGATTTTACTTCTGTCAACATTGAAATGATAGTCAAAGACTGGATGACAAAAAACGAAATTGGAATGGGAAAAGTAATGCAACCCTTTCGCTTGAGTTTAGTTGGTGCACTGAAAGGTCCTCACCTATTTGATATCGTTGAAGTAATTGGAAAAGACGAAACCATTAGCAGAATTCAAAAAGCAATAGCTACTTTATAGTTTTTAAACACAAAGTTCACAAAGAAAGCTCAAAGTTCACTAAATTTAGTGAACTTTGAGCCTTCTAACTTTATTCATTATGTGATTGGTTATAAATAAATAATCAAATTTCCGTTTAGTATTCCAGGATTTCCTTTAAAATTGACTCCTAAATTCTTTTTGTTCAAATTTTCCAGCATGTTATTGACTCCATATTGATACGAAACATTGGCTCTAAAATGACGAACTCCAAATGTGATTCCAATTGTTGGATAAAAATTAAAATTAGAAATAGCTTTAATATCTTTGGCTAGCAAAGTTGTTCCAGCAATGACGTTGTTCTCTTTACTACTATCCAAATTTAATTTGCCATTGACTTGAACAATAGGTCCAAACTCAATACTCAAATGACTTTGGATAATAACATAACTGACCAATAAAGCTACTTGTCCTGAAGCCAATTTATAAGCAACATCTTCTCTACCGCTGGACGAATTAATTGTGGCAACAGAAAAATTATTCTCACTAAATTGCATCGAATAAACCATTTCCAAATTGTTATAGAAATTTCCCCGCATAGAAAGTCCCGCATTCCAACCCAAGTCTGGTTTTGCCTCAAAATTGTTAGTATTTAAGGAAAATTGATTGCCTCCAAAACTAATTCCAATCCTATTTGAATCCCTATATGTGTATTGGGAAAAGGCGGATACAGATACTAAAATAAGAAATAAGACAAGTGTTAACTTTCTCATATAATTAAGATTTACGAAGACAAACCTAAAGTTTTTTTGTAAATTGTGAGATAAATTTTAACTAAAAACAAAAAAAATTATGAATATTACGTTAATTATCCTACTGGTCTTTGGATTCTTTATCTTACTATCCTCCTTTTTTACAGTAAAACAGCAAACGGCTGTAGTTGTAGAACGATTTGGTAAATTTTTAAGTATCAGACAATCAGGCTTGCATCTAAAGATTCCTTTAATTGACAGAATTGCTGGGCGCGTCAATCTAAAAATCCAACAATTAGATGTTATCATTGAGACAAAAACCAAAGACAATGTTTTTGTAAAACTTAAGGTTTCCGTTCAATTTATGGTTATCAAAGAAACCGTTTATGATGCCTTTTATAAATTAGAATATCCACACGATCAAATTACTTCATATGTATTTGATGTTGTACGTGCTGAAGTTCCAAAATTAAAACTAGATGATGTCTTTGAACGAAAAGATGATATAGCCATCGCAGTAAAAAGAGAATTAAATGAGGCTATGACCACTTATGGCTACACGATTATCAATACTTTGGTAACAGATATCGATCCGGATATTCAAGTAAAAAATGCGATGAATAGAATTAATGCTGCTGATAGAGAAAAAACAGTAGCTGAATTTGAAGCAGAAGCATCGCGAATTAGAATTGTAGCAAAAGCTGAAGCTGAAGCAGAAAGCAAGCGTTTACAAGGACAAGGAATTGCGAACCAAAGAAGAGAAATAGCTAAAGGTTTAGTAGAAAGTGTTGATGTTTTGAACAGAGTGGGTATAAACTCCCAAGAAGCTTCAGCATTAATTGTAGTAACACAACATTATGATACGTTACAAGCTATTGGTGCTGATGCCAATTCTAATCTAATTTTGTTACCTAATTCGCCACAAGCCGGAAGTGACATGCTCAACAATATGATTGCATCCTTTAGCGCTTCCAACCAAGTAGGTGAAATGATGAAAAATAAAAATGGGAAAAGAAGTACTAGAAAAGAAGATACAACCGATTATCAATTGCCACAAACCCCAGAAACTCCAGATAATGAGGAATAAATACTTTAATAATCATAAAAAAAGAGGCTTAAACGCCTCTTTTTCTTTTTGCAAACCAATTTTTGACAAATGGAACTGCTTTGTTTAGTAGAAAAGGCACCGCTGTAGAAACGAGAGCTCCATAAGGAATTGCAGCACTATAACTGCCTATTAAGTCACTTACAATATTTTGAGGTGTAAAACTTTCTTTTGTTTTCTTTACACTAAAAACTAATTTTTGATAACTAATCTCTTTTTCAATTTTTAAAATTTCTAATTCTCTATCTATTTGAGCATAAGAGGAATATTTTTTGGTTTCCATAATTTATTCGTTAAAAAATATTTCAGAAAATTTCTCGAGTATTGGTCCTTCAATAACTTTATCTTTGATTAAAAACAAGAGGCTTGTAACCACGAAGTAGATTCCACCCATTATTAAAAATCCCAAGGGATAACTTTCTAAAGATTGACCTATAGCCATGGCTCCAGCGATGGAGCAAAATAATATAACCATACCCAAACACAAAAAAATCAAAGAAAATTTGAAAATCATAGTGGTCGATTTCATCGCCACTTTAAAACCCCATAATTTATAATAAGATACATTACTTTGTATATAAGCATGAATCTGGTCTTGAATTTCCTCTGTATTCTCTTTTAATTCTTCAAAAGCCATGTAGTTTGTTTTAAGATTTAGTAGATGGGTTAAACCATATTATTTTTGAAGTTTAGCATTTTGCCTTTTTAACTCCGCTAATTTTTCTTCTAAAAAAGAAATTACCTCTTCGGTTTTGTGACTCATATTGGAAATCATATCCTCATATGTTTCTTCTAAATCAAATTTAGCAGATGTCAACTTATCATTAAATTGTGAAGAGACCGTGTCAAATTTATTTTGCAAATCGTTTTTGGCATCATCATACCCATCTTTTATTTTTTCTCTGGTTTTAGAACCTTTATCTGGTGCATACAAAATTCCCAATCCAGCTCCAATAACTACTCCAGTTAAAACGGCCACTAATGTATTACCTGTACTATTCGACATAATTCTAAAGTTTAAAAGTTTGTTTCATAAAGATACAGATTTATTAACAACATCCCGTTAACAACTCGTTAAAGTGCAAATTTATAGGTCAAAAATCAAATAAAAGCGTGCTAAACAACCTATATTTTAATTTTATACTTACTTATATAAATTCAAAAAAGTAAGCTTAAAACCAACTTATGCGCTTCGTTTTTAATTGGAAAATAATATGAAAAACCCAATTGTTATAAGAATTTTAAATAATAGAAAAAGCCCTCTAAAAAGAGAGCTTTTAATTGATAAAACCTATACTTATTCATATAACTTATATTTTAAGATTGTTTAATAATTGCAGTACTTTTTCATTTTTTTCCTTTGTTTTTAACTCTATAAGCTGATGCTCTAAAAGACTAAAATGATTCAAGTCATTTTGTAAATTTTCAATGGCCAAAATTCTAACGGCAGCCAATTGACTTTTCAATGACATAGAATATAATTTAGTCAACGCCTCTTCTTCAATATCTTTTACTTTTACTTTATCAGAATAATGCAAAATCAAATTAGAAAACAACAAGGAGTTATTGTCATTCTTAACATTTTTGACGATGGTGTGAATAATTAAACTATAATTGTCGATACTTTTTATGTTAGCAACAATGCTGTTGAGAATCAAATTAGCATTGTTTTCATCCTTTTCTTTTACATATTTATTGATTTCTTTTTGAGTGTTCATCAATAAATTTTCTTCTTTTTTACCTTTTTCTTCCCACGCATCTTTCAATCCAACAGTTTTATTAAAGACAATTTTGCCTTCAGCTGAATCTTTATCCACACTGAAGTAACCCAAACGTTGAAACTGGAATTTGTCTCCCGGTTGTACCGAAAATAAACTTGGTTCTACAAATCCATTTACAATCTGTAACGAGTTAGGATTCATAAATTCCAAGAAATTTTTTTCCTTATGACTGTCTGGTGCTTCATCAATAAACAAGCGATCATAAAGACGCACTTCGGCTTCTAAAGCGTGTTGAATTGAAACCCAATGCAGGGTTCCAGCCACTTTTCGTTGACTCGCTTCACTCCCACTCCCACTTTGACTGTCTTCGTCATAGGTTACATGAATCTCCGTAATCGTTCCCGCAGCATCTTTTATAACACTTTCTCCTTTGATTATATAAGCATTTTTAAGTCGTACTTCACGTCCTAAACTCAGTCGAAAAAATTTAGGAGGAGCTTCTTCTAAAAAATCTTCTCTTTCAATGTATAATTCTCTTGAAAAAGGAACTTTTCTAAATCCGGCACTTTCATCTTCCTGATTATTTTCGGCTTCCAGCCATTCTTCTTTACCTTCAGGATAATTCGTGATTACTAATTTTATTGGATCTAACACCGCCATTACTCTTGGAGCAGTTTTATTCAAGTCTTCACGCAAACAAAATTCCAATAGCGAGAAATCAATGATATTTTCTCTTTTAGCAACACCAATAATATCACAAAATTTACGAATAGAATTCGCTGTATACCCTCTTCTTCTCAATCCTGAAATTGTGGGCATTCTTGGATCATCCCAACCATTTACAATTTTTTCTTGAACCAATTGCAATAGTTTTCGCTTGCTCATTACGGTGTAATTCAAGTTCAAACGGGCAAATTCGTATTGATGTGGTCTCACTTTTGAATCATCATAAATTTGGTCCAAAAACCAGTTGTACAATTCTCTGTGCATTACAAATTCTAATGTACAAATAGAATGTGAAATTTGCTCGATATAATCACTTTCACCGTGTGCATAATCATACATTGGATAAATATTCCATTGATTGCCTGTCCTGTGATGATGACGATGTAAAATACGGTACATCAATGGATCACGCATCAACATATTAGTCGAAGTCATATCAATTTTGGCACGTAAGACATGACTTCCTTCCGGAAAATCACCATTTTTCATTCCTTCGAACAAGGTAAGGTTTTCTTCCACTGACCGGTTTCTATAAGGACCGTCAACTCCAGGTTGTGTTGGTGTTCCTTTTTGAACAGCCATATCTTCTGACGATTGACTATCAATGTAGGCCTTACCGTTCTTAATCATGGCAAGAGCCCAATCGTATAATTGTTGAAAATAATCAGAAGAGTACAATTCTTCGGTCCAATTAAAACCCAACCATTTTAAATCTTCTTTAATTGCGTCTACATATTCCTGCTCTTCTTTCGCTGGATTAGTATCATCAAAACGAAGGTTTACTGGCGCATTGTATTTTAATCCTAAACCAAAATTTAAACAAATCGATTTAGCATGTCCAATGTGTAAATACCCATTAGGCTCTGGCGGAAAACGAAAACGTAATTTATCTTGCGGAAATCCATTGGATAAACTGTCCTCAATAATTTGTTCTATAAAATGGAGTGATTTTTCTTCAGTTGACATTTTTTTGTTTTATTTTAGCAAAGATAAAAAAGTTTACAGTTTTCAGTTTACAGTTTACAGTTTTCTTTAGAACTGAATTCAGTAAATGATTACTCTCACTAAAACAGTTAAGAAATGGGCATTATAAAACTTAAAAATATCAGAACCTACTCCTATCACGGTTGTTTAATTGAAGAAGGTAAAATTGGTTCTGACTACACCGTAAATTTAGAAGTTAAGACCGATCTGAGAAAATCCAGCCTTTCGGATGATTTAAAAGATACAGTGGATTATGTGCTTTTGAATACCATTGTTGTAGAAGAAATGGCTATTCGTTCTGATTTATTAGAACATGTAGGACACCGAATTGTGACTCGGATTTTTGAAGAAATTCCTGAAATTTCCAGAATTATTGTAGCAGTTTCTAAACTGAACCCACCTATTGGTGGTGATGTTGAAGCAGTTACTATAGAAATGGAGGAGTATAGAAGTTAGATTAAAAATATTTTTTAAAATTTTTAAACTTTAATCTTTAAAACTCTAAACTTTTTGAGTACTTTTGCCGTCCATTCAACGATGGCGTCGTGGCCGAGTGGCTAGGCTGGGCTCTGCAAAAGCTCCTACTCCGGTTCGAATCCGGACGATGCCTCTAAAAGAGATACAGCAATGTGTCTCTTTTTTTTTAGGAAAAATTTTTAGGAAAAATTAAGTAAATATAGGGTTCGAACCCGGACGATACCTCTAAAAGAGATACAGAAATGTGTCTCTTATTTTATATCTAATTTTTAATAAAAATGAAGTAAAGTTATAGTTCGAATCCGGACGATGCCTCTAAAAGAGATACAGAAATGTGTCTCTTTTTTTATGTCTAATTTTTAGGAAAAATTAAGTAAATATAGGGTTCGAACCTATTTTAGCCCCCGATAAGTTCGGAGTGTTATTTTAAATTTCAAACTTATATATTTGAAACATGAAATACAAGAAATGGACTTTAGATCAGA
>NZ_JADOVC010000030.1:0-45624 GCF_015751645.1 Flavobacterium sp. CG_9.1 | reverse complement strand
TGACTTATTTTCTCAATAAAGAACAATAATTATAACAAATACAGTACTTAACAAAGAGTTTTTAAGTTTTATTCAAAACTTTCGGATAGCAGTGATATTTTATGTATTAAAAATAGGAAATTTACCTCTTCTAAATTTGGAAAGTCAACCGTATGGCAGTTTGCTAGAGATAAAAGAAATTCCATTTTTGCGGCAGCCTGGGGAGTTTATAATCCCAATGGAGGACTCTATCGCATTGAAGATGATAAAATGATTGATGTGTCGAACCAGTACGGAATTGATTCAAAAGTTTTACTCAATGTTGTTTATGACAAAACAAAGGACATCTTATATGTCGGTTCTAATGATAAAGGTATCTATGAAGTTCGATTGGATAAAATAATTGATTATTCTCCATTTGATGGAAGTTCAGTTATCGATTTTGAAAATTTTGATAAAAGGAAATTTCTTTTACACAATAGGGGGGTAACAATTTTAGATTCTAACAAGGAAATTTTAAAAACAATTTCACTTTCAGAGTTTAAAAACGTTGAACAAGCCTATTTAAACAAAGGAAATAATATTATAAACAAACAAGGAGTTGAATCGAGAGATTTTGAACTGAATTTTAATATTAAAGCAGACGGAATTGTATTTTATGAAATGGTTAAACATATAAATTCATTCTGGATTGGCAGCAATATTGGAATATTTGAGATTAATTCTTTAGGAAAAATCATCAATTACGTCCCTAAACATAGTCTAAAATTTGGATTTTCTTCAAATGATAAATTTATTGAGACGATTACTTATGCAGGTGTTCGAGTATATGATGATATTTATAAACTTAAAAGTAAACATTATTCAAAATTTGAAAAAAATACGCCACAATATATTGTACAAATATTGAGTAATAAGGACAAAACGTATCTTCTGTCCGTTTTTAATGGTTTGTATGTTTATCACAAAAATCAATTTCAGTCCTATTTAGCTGATGAAATTTGGAAAGAAAAAAAGTTCAAACACATTACCATTAATGACAAAGTTCAACTTATTTTAGCCGCTGAATTTGGAAATGTTTTTATAGTGGAGGACAGTAAAACTTTTAAAGTTTTAAAAAAGATTAATAAAAACAAACTCGTTGGTAAAACTATTCTTTTCCTGGAAGCTTACAAAGATTGTATTTTAATAGGAACTGAAAAAGGAATGAACATATACCAGAATGGTGTCTTCCGATTGATTGATCAAGCGCTAGGATTAAAAGATTGTAATTTTACCACTTCTCAAATTTTTAAAAATCAATTATGGTTAGGGACTGAAAAAGGCTTTTACACCGTGGATTTAGATAAACTTTTAAAGGAGCAAATTACCGTATTAGGTATAGCTATTAGTAAGATAGCGGTCAATAACATTCCTATTGATAAATTTAATTACAAATGGTTCAAGTATACTTCTAATAAATTAGTTCGGGATTATCAACAAAACTCTTTTTCTATTGATTTTATTCCAAAGGGGTATCCTTTTCCAGAGAAATTGAAATTCCGTTATCGTTTGAAGTCTAATAACCGATGGAGTCCATACAGCGACAAAGCCAACTTATTTTTTCCTTATTTGCCTTATGGCGATTATCTAGTAGAAGTAGAAGTTTTTGATTCGAATGCTGGAAAATCTACTATTTTTAAATTACTGGATATTTGCGTGGAACCTCCCTTTTGGTTTACTTGGTGGTTCATTTCTTTAATTATTTTATTTATTACTAGTCTGGTATTTTATATCATTAACAGAAAAAGAAATATTGCTAAAGATAAAGCTTATAAAGAAAAACAAGTAGTTGAAGCTAAATTTGAAGCACTATCTAACAAGATGAATCCGCATTTCATTTATAATGCTTTAAATTCTATTCAAGCGTATGTTGGTTCAAATGACGAGAGGAATTCCTCTTTATACATAAGTGAATTTGCAGGATTGATGCGAAAAACTTTAAAAAACTCACCAAAACAAACCATCACAATTAAGGACGAAGTTGAATATTTAAAAAGTTATATTTTTATAGAAAATATGCGATTTAAAGGTCGTAATAGTAGAGAATTTTATATTGATCCGTTGATTGATGCGGCAACCTTAGAAGTTTATCCAACGTTGCTTCAACCTTTTGTAGAAAATGTTTTTGTTCATGCTTTTGATGAATCACACCCATTTCCAAAATTGAAAATTTCTTTTGAAATACTTGAAAGTAAAATTTTAGAATGTAAAATAATTGATAATGGAAAAGGATTAAATACTCGTAAACAATCAAAATTTCATGTTTCAAGAGGAATTGCATTGGCTCGAGAGCGAATCCTTTTATTACAGCCAGCTAATGTTGATCCCATCAAAATTGAAATGACTGAAAATGACGGAACAACCGTTACCATCAGATTATTGTTTTAGTAGTTTAAATATAAATTTTGAAAGCTCTTATCCTGTGGTAAGAGCTTTTTTTATTGATGTACTTAATCGATAGTTTTTAAAGATTATTTTTTAAAAATAATTAGCTCCTTTACGGAATTCCGTAAGGAATCTTTTGCTATTATTTATAGGTTTGGCTAATCAATAAAAACAGTAAAAAATAAGATACATACTATTTTGATATTTGACTTCAACTTTGTCAATTTATGAATAGTAGCCATTCTAAATTTAAAATCTATGTTAGACCAAAATCGACCGTATTGCAGAGTAGAAATTGACCGAGTTTTTAATCGAGTAAAAGCAGCGATGCATGTTACAGCTTTAGTAAGTGGAAAGTCCAAGGGACTGACGCAGGCACATTATTATGATGCTTACACTGGAAAGGAACTTATAGGCGGGGATACTTACGAATACGAGCACATTCGATCATCAGAAGAAATTCACACGAGATATAAATCTATCTTAACTGATGAACAAATTGCCTTAGTGGTCAACTGTGTTGAAAATGTGGCCGTTACTCTTACCTCAATTAAGGAGGCTAAAGGAAAGAAAAAAATGGAAGATTGGTTGCGTAACAATGACAATATTGTTACTTACGGTATAGACTTGAAATTAGCCTTAACAAAATTAAAAAAAGCGGATGATGGCATTGAACGGATTGTAAAATGGTTTTAAAGGTTTACTTTTTCGATGATTTATTAGTAAGATTTATACAAATACGTGTTTCAACTTACCTGTTACTTTACAGTATACTTCTAGATAAATCCTCTTTGTTTATTATTTTTTAGCGACTTGATAATAATTTAGAACTGTAGTAGAGAAATCCATTTATATAAAGTACTTTAGTGGGAAGCTATTTTACCAAAACAAACTATATTATTTATGAAAAGAAGATCTTTTTTAACCACTGCAACTTTAGCGTCTGCAGGTCTTACCACACTTTTAATTACAGGTTGCACATCAAGCAGTAAAAAAGACCAAGAGGTGGCACCCGCTAACGTAATTGATACAAACTTTGAACTGGAAGAAGAAACTATTGCTAGTTTGGGAGAGAAATTAGCTTCTGGAAAATACACTTCGGAGCAATTAGTACAATTGTATTTAAAACGTATTGAAGCTGTTGATAAAAATGGTGCTCAATTGAATTCAGTTATCGAAATTAATCCTGATGCCATTGCCATTGCTGTTGCAATGGATAAGGAGAGCAAAGCAGGCAAAAGCAGAGGTCCTTTACATGGCATTCCAGTTTTAATAAAAGACAATATAGACACCGCTGATAAAATGCAAACTACAGCAGGATCTCTTGCAATGGTTGGTAATATTGCGTCAAAAGATGCTTTTGTAGTTAGAAAACTCAGAGAGGCAGGAGCTATTATTATCGGAAAAACAAATTTGAGCGAGTGGGCTAATTTTCGTTCTACGCAATCCAGTTCGGGATGGAGTAGTAGGGGTGGCCAAACTAAAAATCCTTATATTTTAGATCATAATCCCTGCGGTTCTAGCGCGGGTTCAGGTGCTGCAGTGTCAGCTAATCTTTGCGTGGTAGCGATAGGGACAGAAACGGATGGCTCTATTGTTTGTCCCGCTTCGGTTAATGGAATTGTTGGTATTAAGCCAACTGTTGGTTTAGTAAGTCGATTTGGAATTATCCCAATTTCAAAAACACAAGATACCGCAGGCCCAATGGCTAGGACAGTAACTGATGCAGCTATTTTACTGGGAGCCATTGCAGCCATTGACCAGGATGATGCTATAACTCTTGAAAGTAATGGAAAAAATCATAAGGATTACACAACATTTTTAGATGTAAATGCTTTAAAAGGGAAGCGTATTGGTGTAGAGAAAAAACCACAGGGTAATAATAAATATATAAATGCACTTTTAGATAATGCTATCAGCGTGCTAAAACAGCAAGGTGCAATCATAGTTGAAATTGATTATATAGATAAAATTAATGCTTTTGGAGAAGCTGAATTTGAAGTTTTGCAGTATGAATTTAAAGATGGATTGAATAGCTATTTGGCTCAAGCCAATACAAAAGTTAAAAATTTAAAAGAGGTTATTGATTTTAATAACAAGAATGAAGATAAAGCAATGCCTTACTTTAAACAAGAGACATTGGTGAGTTCAAATGCGAAAAAGGGATTGGAAGATAAAAAATATTTGGAGGCACTCAATCAAAGTTTTGAGGGAAGTAAACGTATTTTGGATGCTGTCTTTAAAGCAAATAAGTTGGATGCTATAACCGGAATTACAATGGGACCAGCTTGCAGTATTGATGTGATTTACGGGGACCGTTGGGGTGGATATTCCTTAACTTCTCCGGCAGCAATTAGTGGCTTTCCACATATAACCGTTCCTTGTGGTCAAGCTTATGACTTACCTGTTGGATTGTCTTTTTTTGGAACTCCTTACAAGGAAGGCGAATTAATCGGGTTGGGTTACGCCTACGAACAAGCATCAAAAAAACGCTTTAAACCAGCCCTTAAAGCTTCTTTTCTATAATTAATTCTTATTTAAAAAGATATAAAAGAGCAAAAAGCGAATTACTTTTTGCTCTTTTTATTTTTATTCATCTGAACAATTTTTGTATTAAACAAGTTTCAAATGGTTTACAGTTTTACTTCTGTTTTTAAATTTGACATTTAAACCAAGTTTAGAGTTAAGTGCTGCGTCACTATAAAAATAGAAAAATTAATTCTGACTTTTATTCTTTAAAGTCCAGTGATAAAGAGTTAACGCAATAGCGCTGACCCGTTTTCGTAGGGCCATCATCAAAAACATGTCCGAGATGACTTCCGCAATTAGCGCATAGGATTTCAGTGCGTTTCATTCCGTGTGTCACATCCGAAATGTACTGTACTTTTCCGGGTATGGATTCATCAAAAGAAGGCCAACCACAATGTGCATCAAACTTAGAATTACTTTCAAATAATGGCTCGCCACAGGCGCCACAGGAGTAGGTACCTTTTTCATAATTCAAATTATATGTTCCGGTGTGTGGATATTCCGTTCCTTTTTGACGAAGGATTCTATATCGTTCTTCACCTAATTGTTCTTTCCATTCCTGCTCGGTTTTTTCTATAGGATATTTCATGATGTATGAATTTTTTTTAAATTATTATTTTATGATGTACTATAAAGTTGTTTAAAATTAAACCGCATCTAGCTCCATGCAATTTAGTTATTTGTTTTTGATGAATTGAACTATTCTTTCTATTACTTTAGGATTACCAAGAATTTTTCGGTGTCCTAATCCGTCCGTTAAAAGCAACTCTCCATTTCTAAGATGTTCATAAATATGTTTTCCTGCTTTTACAGGAACTTCTGGATCATCATTGTCATGGATTACCAGCACCGGAATACTGGTTTCTTTTGCTGCTAGAAAAGCAGAATAATCATTCATTTTTTCTCTATATTTTTTTTCGAAATGCATTCGTAAATGGGTGCTTACTTTTGCTTTCAATTGTAATTTCGCTATAAAATCATCTATAATATCTTCTACAATATCACCGCTGCCAATTACTACGGCATGTTGCACTGTTAATCCTTGTTTTATGGCATTCAAAACAGACATTCCCCCCAAAGAATGACCAATTGCTACCTCAAAGGGCCCAAATTGCTTTTCAATTTCTAAAATTGTTGCAATAAAATCGACCATAATAGTAGTTTTTCCAGGGGATTTTCCATGTGCTGGTGCATCAAAACTTATGGTGGAATAACCATTATTTAAAAGTTCATCGGCTATTTTGAACAACTGAGTTCCACGTCCAGACCAGCCGTGGACAAGCAAAATCTTCTTTTCACTTTTGCCATATTCGTACACAACTACTTCTTTATTAATTGCAGGAATAGAAATCAGTTTTTGGATGCTTGTGCGATCCATTTCCAATTCTCTTTTTGGAATTTTGTGTTTTATAGGCGTAGTAAACAATTTAGCGGCAAATAAAGTAATCAGTTTTGGCGAGATAAAAGAGATTAATTTACTGGTTAATAAAATAATCTTAGGAATTTTCAACGATTGTGTATGAATAGAACTTTTTTTTGTCATTATGATAAATTTTCAAGCGGGTTACTATTTTATATTTTTTTCACTAAATTTAGAAAAACATAAATGTAGTATTTTTTAAAAGGTTTTAGTTGGTATTAACATAAAAACAGATTTAGTACTTCTAGGAAATACTAAAAAATAAAGTCATTGAAGCTTCTTTCTAACAATAAATAAAGCAAAATTTCATACATGGAAATATTTCATATTAGTGCAGAGTGTTACCCTGTTGCAAAAGTTGGCGGTTTAGCTGATGTAGTTGGCGCATTACCAAAATATCAAAATAATGCAGGCAATGCAGTACGAGTAGTGATGCCTTGTTATGATACCAAATTCAAAATAGAAAATCATTTTGAATGTGTTCATTGGGGACATGTAAAATTGGGAAGTTTTAATTTTCCGTTTAATATTCTCAAAGAAAAAACAAATGCATTAGGATTTGAATTGTATCTGGTTGAAATTCCAGAATTATTTAACAGGAAAGAGGTTTACGGTTATCAAGACGATATCGAACGTTTCTTGTCTTTTCAAATTGCCACTTTAGACTGGATTATAGGAAGAGAAGATGTTCCGGATGTCATTAATTGTCATGATCATCATACCGGTTTGATTCCTTTTATGATGTTGTATTGTAATAAGTACGAAAAACTACACAATATACCATCAATGATTACGATTCATAATGGCTTGTATCAAGGACAGTTTGGTTTTGATAAATTATACTATTTGCCTGAATTTGATTTGGCGCATGTGAATGTTTTAGAATGGGATAATTGTATTAATTCATTAGCTGTAGCTATAAAGTGTGCTTGGGCTGTGACTACGGTTTCGCCTAGTTATCTGAATGAAATCAATTATTCAGCTAACGGTTTAGAATCCTTACTCAATTTAGTTCGTTACAAATCCAAAGGGATTTTAAATGGAATCGATATTGAGGTGTGGGATCCCGACACTGATCGTATGCTTGAAAAAAACTATTCTATTAAAAATTTTGAAAAAGGGAAACAAGAAAATAAAGAAAAATTATGTAGCCTTTTTAATTTAGATCCAACAAAGCCTCTTTTTAGTTTTATTGGAAGATTACTAGAAGAAAAAGGAGGTGATTTATTACCACATGCTGCGGCGTTAGCATTATCTGAGAATTTCCAACAAATTAATATCTTGATATTGGGGTCCGGCAACACAACTATTGAAAAACAATTGAATAGTCTATTACAAGATTATAAAGGTAATTACAATACATTTATTGGTTACAATGAAGAATTAGCACACTTGATTTATGCCGGTTCTGATTTTTTATTAATGCCTTCCAGAGTAGAACCATGTGGTTTGAACCAAATGTATTCACTTAGGTATGGCACTATTCCAATTGTTAGAAGAACAGGAGGTTTGAAAGATACGGTAGTAGATTTTGGTGATAATGGAATTGGTATTTGCCATGATCAGGCAAGTGTGGGAGATATATGTTATTCGATTCAAAGGGCTATACATTTATATGAAGACAAACAACATTTGAATAAAATTAGAAAAATAGGAATGAATACGGACCATTCTTGGGAACGTGTTTGCCAAGAATATATAGAAATGTACAAACTAATAATTAACAAGAAATGAAAGCTAAAAAGAAAAATGTAATTGCAATTATTTTAGGTGGAGGACAAGGTTCCAGATTATATCCGTTGACTGAATCAAGGTCTAAACCGGCTGTGCCAATAGGAGGGAAATACAGATTAGTCGATATTCCGATTTCAAATTGTATGAATTCAGATATCTACCGAATGTTTGTTTTGACACAATTCAACTCTGCTTCACTGAATGCGCACATAAAAAACACCTATAATTTTAGTATTTTTAGCCATGCCTTTGTTGATATTCTTGCAGCAGAACAAACTCCTGATAATCCAACGTGGTTTCAGGGTACAGCTGATGCTGTGAGACAATGCATGCCCCATTTTTTAAACCATGATTTTGATTATGCTTTGATTCTTTCTGGAGATCAATTGTATCAAATGGATTTTAATGACATGGTTGAAGAGCACATCAAACGAGAAGCAGATATTACCATTGCTACTTTACCAGTTAATGCTAAAGATGCACCTGAATTTGGAATACTAAAAACAAATTCCGAAAGTTGTATCGAATCCTTTATCGAAAAACCAGCTAAAGAATTGTTGCCTGATTGGGAGTCTGATGTAAGTGAACAAATGAAGAGTGAAGGAAAACATTACCTAGCTTCAATGGGTATCTACATCTTCAACAAAAAATTGTTAGTGGATATTATGTCCAATAAAGATACCAAAGATTTTGGTAAAGAAATTATTCCTCAGGCTGTTGGACATAAAAAAATATTAAGTTATCAATACGAAGGATATTGGACTGATATTGGTAACATTGATTCCTTTTTTGAAGCGAATATTGGACTTACAGAAGACTTACCAAAATTTAATTTATTTGATAACGAAAATAAAATTTTTACTAGACCTAGATTGCTTCCACCATCAAAATTCCAAAAAACAATGATTGATAAATCATTAATTTCGGAAGGTTGTATTTTGAATGCAAAAGAAATCAATCGTTCCGTGATTGGTATTCGGTCCAGAATTGGCGAGGGAAGCATCATTCAAAATTGTTATATCATGGGGAATGATTTTTATCAGAATATTGATGATATGAATGAAGATCTAAGAACAGGGAGACAACTTGTGGGAATTGGAGAAAGATGTTTTATAAGCAATGCTCTAGTGGATAAAAATTGCAGAATTGGGAATGATGTATACATAAGTGGAGGGAATCATTTAGAAGATTTCTCGAATGAGTTGTATGCCATAAAGGACGGAATTGTTGTCATTAAAAAAGGAGCAATTATACCGGATAATTACATCATAAAATAAATTTTTAAACTGTTTTTCTTAAAAATAATATTCTATTTCTAAAAAGTAGAATTATACAATTGTTATATGAGTAAAGTCATTACACATTCTCTTTTTACCGATTTTGATATCGATTTGTTTAAAGCTGGAAAACATTTCCGACTGTATGAAAAACTTGGTGCACATCTTATTTCACTTGATGGAGTAGATGGCGTTTATTTTGCAGTTTGGGCTCCTACGGCACATTCGGTATCAGTTGTTGGGGATTTCAATTTTTGGACACAAGGAGAACATCTGTTGCAAGTTCGTTGGGACTCTTCTGGAATTTGGGAAGGATTTATTCCATCTATTTCAAAGGGTACAACCTATAAATATAGTATACAATCTAATAATGGAGGAACGGTCACAGAGAAGGCAGATCCATTTGCTTTTTATTGTGAAAAGCCACCTCATACGGCATCAGTAGTTTGGGATTTAGAGTATAAATGGAAGGACACAGCCTGGATGGAAACGCGAAAAAACCACAATGGATTAGACAAACCTTATTCTGTTTATGAGGTTCATTTAGGTTCTTGGAAACGTCATGCAGAGGATAATCGCTTTTTGACGTACTTAGAATTTGCAGAAGATTTAGTTGATTACATAAAAGAAACGGGCTTTACTCACGTAGAGTTTATGCCCATTATGGAATATCCTTATGATCCGTCTTGGGGATATCAATTAGTGGGGTATTTTGCGCCAACTTCTCGTTTTGGAAACCCACAAGAATTTATGTTCTTGGTAGATAAATTGCATGAAGCAGGAATTGGAGTGATTCTGGATTGGGTTCCTTCTCATTTTCCAGATGATGCACATGGTCTAGGATTTTTTGATGGATCAAATCTTTTTGAACATCCAGATCGCAGAAAAGGTTATCATCCAGACTGGAAAAGTTTGGTTTTTAATTATGGGCGAAATGAAGTTCGCTCGTTCTTAATTAGCAATGCATTGTTTTGGTTACACCATTACCATGCGGATGGGTTGCGTGTTGATGCCGTTGCTTCCATGCTGTATTTAGATTATTCGAGAGAAGAAGGCGATTGGGAGCCTAATATTTATGGAGGTAGAGAGAATCTGGATACCATAAGTTTCTTGAAAGAATTTAATGAAGCCGTTTATTCTAATTTTGAAGGCGTTCAAACTATTGCTGAAGAAAGTACTTCTTTTCCTATGGTTTCTAGACCAACATCGGTTGGGGGATTAGGATTTGGTATGAAATGGATGATGGGTTGGATGCATGATACTTTAGAATATTTTCAAAAAGACACAGTTTACAGAAAATACCATCAAAATGACTTGACTTTCTCGATGACCTACACATTTTCTGAAAATTTCATGTTGCCACTTTCACATGACGAAGTAGTGTATGGAAAAAAATCAATTGCAGGAAGAATGCCTGGAGACGAATGGCAAAAATTTGCAAATCTAAGATTATTATACGGCTATATGTTTATGCATCCCGGAACAAAATTATTGTTTATGGGTTGCGAATTTGGGCAAAGCAGCGAATGGAATTTTGAAGGAAGTCTGGATTGGCACTTATTGCAATACCCGCATCATGAGGGAGTAAAAAAATTAATTACAGATTTGAATAAACTCTATAAAACGCTACCTGCATTACACGAAAAGCAGTTCAGTCCTGAAGGTTTTGAATGGATCAATTATTCAGATCATCAAAATGCGGTTATGACTTTCATTCGTAAAGGAAATGAACCAAAAGACAATGTGATTGTAGTGTGCAATTTTACTCAAGTGGTGCGTCCTAATTACCGAATTGGTTTACCCAAGAAAGGAAAACTAACAGAAATTTTCAACAGTGATGCTGCAAATTATGGAGGTAGCGGAGTTTCTAATTCTAAAAAAATAATAATTGAAGCGATGCCTTATGACGGAAGAGATTACTCTGCTGAGCTGCTTTTAGCTCCTTTGAGTGTTACTGTATTTAAAATTTCATAAAACGAAGAGGTTTACAGATAAATAGAAGTTTATTTTTTTAACAAAGACGTCTAGAGATAATGAGGCATATTGAAGTTCACTAGAATCTTGGTCTTGGTGTAAACGAAAGCATTTATCATAAATGTTTGACCCACGAATTAAATGGAGAACTATTAATTTTCTCCTGAAGCTGTATTGGATTTTAATACTAAAAATTTAAATTTAATAGCTGTTTTGAGAGGCAATTTGTTTGTGGAAGGTTGTATTATGCTTGAATTAAAAGCCGTTCAAGAGATTATTTCCTATTTCAAAGCGAAACTAATTAGTCAAATGAAAATCGCAAAAGCGCCAAAAGGAATTCTCGGAAACGTTAATCCAAAAAACTATAATGTCGGAAATGAAATTTGTATTTTTAAATGAATATTATAACCAATTACGGGAAGTAAAACGGGAAATAGGAATCCGAATTCCAACCCTTTATACCGTTTAAATTGTTTTTTAATAAACATAAAAATTGCTCTTTATCTCTGAATTACTTAGTTAAATAGCTACAACGTTTTCGTTAATAAACATCAGATATACATAGGCTTACGAAGTAATTTTGTATTTTTGAAAATCTAATTTTGAATAAAAATAATACCATAGAAAATGATTACAAATACAGAATTAGAATACAAAGGAGATTTATATCCTACTAAGATAATTGCTTTTGAACATGAAGTCGATTCAATATGTTTTCATACTGATAATAGTGTTATATTGAAAGTAACGGTATTAAGAGATAGTTTAATCCGATTTAGATTTACCACAAAGGGGTATTTCAGCAACGATTTTTCGTATGCAGTTGATAAAGGTCATTCTCATGGCTATAATTTTTTGGAAGTAGCTGAAACAGAAGATTATTATCAAATAAAAACTAGTAAAGTACAATGCCGAATTCAAAAAATAGATATGAGACTTTCTATTTATGATTTGGATGAAAACATTATTTTAGAAGATGAATTGGGTTTTCATTGGGAGGAAAGTTATGAATACGGTGGAAACATCGTAAAAATGAGTAAATCTTCTAAAGATGGGGAATGTTTTTATGGACTTGGCGATAAAGCGACCCAGCTAAACTTGAAAGGAAAAAGACTGGAGAATTTTGCTACAGATCAATATGCATTTCAAAAGGACCAAGAGCCATTATACAAAGTTGTTCCCTTTTATATCGGCTTACAAAATAAGAAATCCTACGGTATTTTCTTTGATAATACGTTCCGAACCTATTTTGACTTTTGTCATGAAAGAAGAAACGTTACCAGTTTTTGGGCTGAAGGAGGCGAAATGAATTATTATTTCATTTATGGTCCTGAGATGCAAGATGTGGTTACAACCTATACACATTTGACTGGTAAACCGGAATTACCACCGCTATGGGCACTTGGCTACCACCAATGCAAATGGAGTTATTATCCAGAAAGTAATTTAAAGGAAGTTGCAGCAAAATTTAGGGAATTAAAAATACCATGTGATGCGCTTTATTTAGATATTGACTACATGGAAGGGTTTCGATGTTTTACTTGGAATAAAGAATATTTTCCTGATCCGAAACGAATGGTAGCTGAATTAGCTGAAGATGGTTTCAAAACGGTGGTGATTATTGATCCCGGAATAAAAATTGACAAAGAATACTCTATTTATAAAGAAGCTTTAGAAAAAGACTTTTTCTGTAAACGGGCCGATGGTCCATACATGAAAGGAAAAGTTTGGCCAGGAGAATGTAACTTTCCAGATTATACCAATCCAGCAGTAAGAGAATGGTGGGCAGGTTTATTCAAAGAATTAATTTCAGAGATTGGGGTAAAAGGAGTGTGGAATGACATGAATGAACCTGCAGTTATGGAGGTGCCAAATAAAACATTCCCTATGGATGTGCGCCACGATTACGATGGAAATCCGTGTAGTCATAGAAAAGCACATAATATTTATGGTACGCAAATGGCCAGAGCGACTTATCACGGGGTGAAACGATTTGCCTATCCTAAAAGACCTTTTGTAATTACACGATCCGCTTATGCGGGTGCGCAACGCTACACGTCTTCATGGACAGGTGATAATGTGGCCACTTGGGAACATTTATGGATAGCAAATATTCAAGTGCAACGTATGTCAATTTCAGGAATGGGTTTCACAGGATCTGATATTGGAGGATTTGCAGAACAACCTTCTGGAGAATTATATGCGCGCTGGATTCAATTGGGTGTATTTCATCCTTTTTGTAGAACACACTCTTCTGGCGATCACGGGGACCAGGAGCCATGGGCATTCGACGATGAAGTAATTAATATTACTAGAAAATTCGTAAATTTACGATATCAATTATTGCCTTATTTATATACCATGTTCTGGCAATACATTGAAGAAGGAATTCCAATGCTGAAACCCTTGGTGTATTATGATCAAGATGATATTCAAACACATTATAGAAATGATGAATTTGTTTTTGGAAATCAAATATTAGTTTGTCCTATTTTAGAACCCAATTCTGTAGGAAGAAGAATGTATATCCCAAGAGGCTCGTGGTATAATTATTGGACAAATGAGGAAGTTAAAGGTGGAAAAGAAATATGGGTAGACACGAAGTTTGACCAAATCCCACTTTTTGTGAAAGCAGGTGCTATAATTCCTAAATATCCTGTACAACAATACGTAGGGGAACTTGATTTTGATGAATTGACATTGGATATTTATTACAAAGCAGGTAGAGAAAAGTCAGTAGTTTATGAAGACGCCCAAGATGGCTACGATTACAAAAAAGGAAGGTATAGTTTTTTGTCTTTTCAAACAACAGGTAAAGAAAAAGAACTAATTATTCAGTTACATAAAGAAGGGAAATATGATACTAATTATTCTAAGTACAAAATAAATCTTATTGGACTGCCATTTAAAGTAAATACTATTGAAATTGATAATGTTGAAGTTTCTTTTGATAGAAATACTTTAGAAAGAGAAGGCTATATGATTGTTGATAAGGAGTTTACGTCGTTGCATATTACTGGGGAATAACAATAAATTTGAAACTTTTATATTTAATTATGTAAATTTAAAAGTTTATAAAACGTGTATTTTTGTATAATACTTAAAATATAAAATTATGAAAAAGCATTTATTTATAGGGATTCTTGCAGCAGGTATGATTTATTCTTGTGCAACTAATCCTCTTACAGGAAAAAAAAGTCTAAATTTTGTTTCTAATAGTGAGTTGTTTCCAACATCTTTTCAACAATACGGTACTTTTTTAAAGGAAAACAAAGTGATAACTGGAACCGCAGATGCTAGAAAAGTAGAAGCGGTAGGGCTGAGAATTAAAGCTGCTGCTGAGAAATATTTGACCTATTTAGGTCAATCACAATACTTGAAAGATTACCGATGGGAATATAAACTTATTGATAATAAAGAAGTGAATGCTTGGTGTATGCCAGGAGGGAAAATTGTGGTTTACTCAGGAATCTTACCTATTACAAAAGATGATGCTGGTTTAGCAACTGTAATGGGACATGAAGTTTCTCATGCCTTAGCAAATCATGGGGCGCAACGTATGAGTGCTTCTCAATTGCAACAATTAGGCGCTGTAGGAGTCGCAGTAGCAACTGGAGGTAAAAGTGAACAAACCCAACAAATATGGGGCCAAGCTTATGGATTGGGTTCTCAGTTTGGTGTAATGCTCCCTTTTAGTAGAAATCACGAGACTGAAGCAGATAAAATTGGACTTACTTTAATGGCAATTGCAGGGTATAATCCAGACGAATCAATTACTTTTTGGTCTAGAATGGCTGCACAATCTTCTGGACAAGCACCGCCAGAATTTATGAGTACACACCCTTCTGATGCGACTAGAATTGCTAATTTAAAAGCTTTAATTCCAGAAGCAAGAGCTTTAGCAGCTAAAGTTGGAGTATTAAGAAGATAATATTTTTAAATTATAATTTTTAGTTACTAAAAATCTAGATAGGCTATTCTCGAATGAGAGTAGCCTATTTTTTTTCAGTAACATTTTGAAAAAAAAACCAACATCGTTTATACGTGAGCTCAAAGTGGTTTAACATCGGGTACTATATGGAAGCAATTGGTTACTATCAAAAAAATATTTTTTTAGATTTTTTAAATATAAATTAAATAAATTCGCATCATAAAAAATGTAATATGACAGATTTACCAAAAGGAAGTAAAAAATTATTGAATGCATGGGCTTTTTATGATTGGGCAAATTCCGTTTATACACTCACAATTGCGTCAGCAGTTTTTCCAATTTTTTATGAAGCTCTGTTTTCAGAGGAGAATCATTATATTACAATTTTTGGTTTTAGTTTAAAAAATTCAGCTTTAATTAGTTTTGTTACTGCGACAGCATTTTTGGTAGTGGCTTTTATCTCTCCGTTATTATCTGGAATTGCAGATTACGTAGGGAATAAAAAAGCATTTATGAAATTCTTTTGCTATTTAGGAGCACTTTCCTGCATGGGATTGTACTGGTTTAATCTAGAACATATCTACGTTGGTTTAGTGTTTTATTTTTTTGGATTGATTGGTTATTGGGGCAGTTTAGTTTTTTATAATTCTTATTTGCCAGATATTGCTTTTGTAGAGCAGCAAGATAAAATTAGTGCCAAAGGCTATTCGTTGGGATATATTGGAAGTGTTATTTTGCTAATTATCAATTTAGCGATGATAATGAAACCAAAAATTTTTGGAATTACAGGTTCAGATGGAGAGGCTGCAATGAAAGCGATGCGCTATTCCTTTGTAATGGTGGGAGTGTGGTGGATTGTATTTAGTCAATACTCGTATTATTTTTTACCAAAAGGAAATAAAAATAGTGACCTTAAAGTAACGCATCATGTCGTTTTCAATGGCTTTAAAGAGTTATACAAAGTATGGCTTTTATTGAATGTGAATATCCCATTAAAGCGCTACTTAGGAAGTTTTTTTGTTTCAAGTATGGCGGTACAAACTTTAATGTTAGTAGCTACCTATTTTGGAGCTCAGGAAATAAATTGGTCTTCTAAAGAGGAAGGGACCGTCGGCCTAATTATTTGTATTTTATTGATCCAATTAGTAGCTGTTTTAGGAGCTGTTTTAACGTCACGAGCTTCAGCAAAATATGGAAATATTCCTACTTTGATTGGTATAAATTGTTTTTGGGTTTTACTTTGCGCTGGCGCCTATTTTATAACCAAGCCGTTAGAATTCTATATCATGGCAGGTTTTGTAGGGCTCGTAATGGGAGGCATTCAATCATTATCCCGTTCTACTTATTCAAAATTATTACCTAAAACAGACGATACCGCTTCTTTTTTTAGTTTTTATGACGTTGCTGAAAAAATAGGAATTGTAATAGGAATGCTTGTTTATGGAATAATTGACCAAATAACGGGAAGTCCTCGTTTAGCAATTGTATTTTTGGCATTATTTTTCGTTCTAGCTGTAATTTTATTAAATAGAGTTCCAAAAAAAGGTGTTTTAAATCCATAAAACACCTGATTAATAAAATAATTAAAGCAGAATTAGGACTTTGAAATAGCTCCTGAACCACTAACCTTAGTATCTTTTTTCGTTGGATCACCAGCATATTCAATAGCACCTGAACCTAAAACTCTAGCATAGATACTTAGTGAACAGAAAACAGAGGTGTCTCCCGATCCGGAAACAGTTGCATTGACGTTTTTAGCTTTCAAATTGCTGGCGTCTATGTCACCGGAACCATTTAGATTACTAGTTAAATTTTCTGTTACTCCAGTTAGCTTTAGGTCTCCAGAACCGCTTAAATTAGTCTCAATATCTTTTGATTCTACTTCTAATTTCATGTCACCTGACCCAACTAATTTAACCGAAAATGAATTTGATTGGATGCGGTTTTTAGAGGTAATATCTCCAGAACCGGTTAAAGAAATCATATTAATACTTTCCACAGGTACAATAATAACTATTTGCTTCCCCTTGCTGGTGCTGACGTATGTGTTTTTTTGGGTATAAATTTTTAATTGCTGATCTATAACTTCAACTTTAATTAAAGGCAATAAATTTTCTTCTCCTTTTACCGTTATACCTCCTTCTTTTCCTGATACTAACTCTACATCAAAAAAACCTGTAACTACAATGGCATCATAAGAGGCGGTTGTTCTCGTTTGAGTACTTACTTTTCCATTGCCTTTAAATTTTTCGCTAGACGACCATTGTGCATGAGTCACAGCCGTTATTAATAGGGCACAAGTGACAACTAATTGAATTGAATTTTTCATAATTATGTTGGTTAATTGGTTAATTGGTTTTTTTTGCTAATGTTGCAGTACCATAATCTCAGAGTATGGCTATATCACTTACTCCTCTCTCTTTATCATAACCGCTCTATTTCTTTGAGTTTAAAAATTCTTCATAGGAGTCGTTCTAAATCATTGTAATGATTAAAGTTAGCATATTTTAAAACAATATTAAAATCAAAAGCAAAATTTAATTTGTTTTACTTTCAAATCGTTGAAAGTAAAACTATCTGAGCCATTAGTTTTTGTTTCCTCAATTTTATAATGTGTGGTATCAAAATCTTCTGTTTTGAATTGATTTTTTTTTTATAAAATCAATACTTGAGTTTACAACAATTCGATTTAACCAAGCGCCAAAAGAAACTTTTTGTTTGTTATCGTTTCTCTTCGAAAATGCCTTCAGAAAACCATCTTCTGTATAATAGGCATCTTTAGCAATACGATACGTAACGGTATACATCGCTTTTGCATTGCGATTATAAACTTCGCACTGTGCTTTATGATTTTTTTTCTGGCAAACCAAAATCAATTTTTCGATATTTTGATGGGTTAAACTCAAACAGTTGATCGTGATTTGTAATAAATACATGTTATTTAGGACTATATTTCACTTTTAGAAAAATATAACTAAATTTTAATTTTACGTAATCACGAATAGTTTTAGTTCTTGTTACAGTTGGGTTTTAAATAACACTTTTTTATAAAAAATAGAATTAATACAGTTTCTTTTGGCACAAAGATTGACTCTTTTACGGTTATGCAAATTTTGAAAATTAAAGATTGTTTTTATCTACAAAGACTCTTTTGAAATCCTATATTTGCTTAAAGGATTAATTTTTTAATGACAAAAAGACTTAAATAATACTATGTCAAATCATAAAATACTTACTATTGACAATCTGTCACTTCAGGAATTTGATTCGGAAGCAGATTTAATTCCACTTTTGACTCCAGAGGACGAGGAGGAAATGAATAATGAGGCATTACCTGAATTATTAGCGATCTTGCCATTGCGAAATATGGTTTTATTTCCAGGTGTTGTCATACCAATTACAGCAGGACGAGATAAATCAATCAAATTAATAAATGATGCCAACGCAGCGGGTAAAACTATTGGTGTTGTTGCTCAAATTAACGAGGAAGATGAAGATCCAACTAAAGCAGATATCCATAAAATAGGTACTGTGGCTCGTATTTTACGAGTACTAAAAATGCCGGACGGAAATATTACTGTAATTCTTCAGGGTAAAAAGCGTTTCGAAATTGATACTGTATTAGAGGAACTACCTTATTTAACAGCAAAAATTAAAGAGGTTCCTGAAAAGCGACCGAAAAAAAATGATACCGAGTTTGTAGCTATTCTAGATTCTGTCAAAGAATTAGCCATTCAAATTATTAAAGAAAGTCCAAACATTCCTAGCGAAGCAACCTTTGCCATCAAAAATATCGAAAGTCAATCTTTCTTGATTAATTTTGTTACTTCAAACATGAATTTATCAGTTAAAGAGAAACAAGATTTATTAGCGATTAATGAATTAAAAGAGAGAGCTTTAGAGACGTTGCGTTATATGAATATTGAGTTGCAAAAACTCGAATTGAAAAATGATATTCAGTCCAAAGTTCGTTTCGATTTAGACCAACAACAACGCGAATATTTCCTGCACCAGCAGATGAAAACCATTCAGGAAGAGTTAGGTGGTGTTTCTCAAGAAGAGGAAATTGAGGAAATGGTACAGAAGTCTTTGACCAAGAAATGGGATGAGAAAACCAAAAAGCATTTTGATAAAGAATTGTCAAAAATGCGTCGTATGAATCCACAAGCACCCGATTTTGGTATCCAAAGAAACTATTTAGAGTTGTTCTTAGATTTGCCTTGGAACGAGTATTCTAAAGATATTTTTGACTTAAAACGTGCTCAGAAAATATTAGATAGAGATCATTTTGGGCTTGAAGATGTGAAGAAAAGAATGATAGAACATTTGGCAGTTTTAAAATTGCGAAATGATATGAAATCGCCAATCATTTGCTTGACAGGTCCTCCTGGAGTAGGTAAAACCTCTATAGGGCGTTCTATTGCAGAAGCGCTTGGCAGAGAATATGTGCGTATTTCATTGGGAGGTTTACGCGATGAATCTGAGATTCGTGGACATAGAAAAACGTATATTGGTGCTATGCCAGGGCGAATTATCCAGAGCTTAAAAAAAGCGGGAACATCAAATCCTGTTTTTGTTTTGGATGAAATCGATAAATTATCAAATAGTAATCAAGGTGATCCATCATCGGCATTATTGGAAGTTTTAGATCCAGAGCAAAACAATTCATTTTATGATAATTTCCTTGAAATGGGATATGACTTATCAAAAGTGATGTTTATCGCAACTTCAAATACGATGTCCTCCATTCAGCCGGCCTTAAGAGATAGAATGGAAATTATCAAAATGTCAGGATACACTATTGAAGAAAAGGTAGAAATTGCACGTCAGCATTTGTTTCCAAGACAATTGAAAGAACATGGTTTGACGACCAAAGATTTGACCATTGGAAAAAAACAATTAGAAAAAATTGTTGAAGGATATACACGTGAATCTGGTGTTCGTGGTTTAGAAGCTAAAATTGCTCAAGTAATCCGTAACGCAGCGAAATCAGTTGCGATGGAAGAAGAATATAACAAAAAAGTTACGGACGAGGATATCATAAAAACGCTTGGTGTTCCAAGATTAGAAAGAGACAAATACGAGAACAATGATGTTGCCGGTGTGGTAACTGGTTTGGCTTGGACATCTGTTGGGGGTGACATTCTTTTTATTGAATCGTTGCTTTCTCCTGGAAAAGGAATCATGACTATTACCGGAAATTTAGGTACAGTCATGAAAGAATCGGCTACAATTGCTTTGGAATATATTAAGGCAAATGCAAAATTTTTAGGATTAAATTCAGAGATACTTTCTAAATATAACATTCACCTGCACGTTCCGGAAGGAGCTACTCCAAAAGACGGTCCAAGTGCCGGAATTGCAATGTTGACGTCATTAGTTTCGTTGTTTACACAAAAACGAGTGAAGAAAAACTTAGCGATGACAGGAGAAATCACGTTGCGTGGAAAAGTGTTGCCAGTAGGCGGAATCAAGGAAAAGATTTTGGCAGCTAAAAGAGCGAATATCAAAGAAATTATTTTGTGTCATGAAAATAAGAGTGATATTGATGAAATAAAACCGGAATATCTGGAAGGACTTTCTTTTCATTATGTAAAAGAAATGAGCGATGTATTAAAATTTGCTTTGACCGATCAGAAAGTAAAAAATGCGAAGGATTTGTAATAAAATACAACTCAGAAATACCTAAAATCCAAATTTCAAATCTTGATTATCAAGAGATGGAATTTGGATTTTTTATTTATAATTACGAGTTTTAAATTTGCCATTTATTGTATTTATAATTTTATCTTCGCAGTTGCGTTTTTATTTTACACCCACTGCAATTTAAAGCATGTTAAAAAAACTTCTATTATACTGTTTCCTGATTATTTGTACTGTTTCTTACAGTCAAATAGGAGGGAAATATACCTATCAGTTTTTGAATTTGGTGACTTCGCCAAGACAGGCAGCTTTAGGCGGAAAAGTAATCACGATTTATGATGATGACGTCAATCAAGCGCATTTTAATCCTGCAACCATAAATGCTGAAATGGACAATCACTTGGCTTTAAATTATGGGAGTTATTTTGGGGAAGTGACGTATGGAACTGCTTCTTATGCGTACACTTATGACCGCCATTTGCAAACTTTTCAGGCTGGTGTAAATTATGTTAACTACGGTAATTTTGAAGGCTTTGATGAAAATGGTCAGCCTACATCGGCATTTACCGGTAGCGAAATTGCACTTTCCTTTGGCTATGCCTACAATATTCCTTACACTGATATTCACATAGGAGCGAGTGCAAAACTGATTTCTTCCAGTTTGGAAACCTATCATTCTTTTGGCGGAGCTTTAGACATTGGTGCTTTGTTTATTGATGAAAGAAACGATGTAAACTGGGCGTTAGCAATACGGAATATCGGAACTCAGTTTTCAACTTATAATGGTACAAATGAGAAACTACCGTTGGAAATTATTGCGGGTGTTTCTCAGGAATTAGAAAACGTTCCTATTCGGTGGCACCTTACCTTAGAAAATTTACAGCAATGGAATATTGCTTTTTCAAATCCAGCCAGAGCAGAATCCTCTTTTGATGGAGAATCCACCGAAGAAAAAGTGTCCTTTATTAATAATGCATTACGACATGTAATTGTGGGTGTTGAACTCTTTCCTAAAAAAGCGTTTAATCTGCGGCTCGGTTATAATTTTAGAAGAGCCGAAGAATTGCGACTTTTAGAACAACGAAACTTCTCAGGTGTCTCTCTGGGTTTTGGACTTAAAATGAATAAACTGAAATTCAATTATTCGTATTCCAAATATACATTAGCCGGAAATACAAGTCTTTTTGGGTTAACAGTGAACTTTCAATAATAATTTTGATATAACATAGAACTTTAAATATTACATTTTGAATAAAAAAATTACTATCGCAATAGATGGATTTTCATCTACCGGAAAAAGTACTTTGGCCAAGCAACTCGCTAATAATTTAGGATACGTATACGTTGACACTGGAGCGATGTACCGTGCCGTTACATTTTTTGCGATGCAAAATGGCTACATAAATGCGGATTCTTTTGATAAACAAACATTGATAAACAGCTTGCCAAATATACAATTGCACTTCAAATTTAATGCGGATTTGGGTTTTGGCGAAATGTATTTAAATGATGTAAATGTAGAAACTGAAATCAGAACGATTGAAGTATCTCGTTTTGTTAGCAAAGTAGCTGAAGTTTCAGAAGTTCGTGCCAAATTAGTAGAACAGCAGAAAGAAATGGGAAAAAATAAAGGTATCGTCATGGATGGAAGGGACATAGGAACCGTAGTTTTTCCCAATGCCGAGCTCAAAATTTTCATGACAGCCAGCGCAACTACAAGAGCAAAAAGACGTTACGATGAGCTTGTCCAAAAAGGAGATAAGGTGACCTTTGAAGAAGTACTAAAAAATGTAGAAGAGCGAGATCACATTGATACACATCGGGAGGATTCTCCTTTAGTGATAGCGGAAGATGCTATTGAGATTGATAATTCACATTTGAATCGTGAGGAACAATTTGCACTTGTTTTAGATTTAGTAAACGATATGACTAAAACGTTATAATTATTTGCAGATTTCATTTTTAATAGTAGATTTACGCCTTGTAAATTTTTTAAAGTAAAAAAACAATTCATCTCATGGGAATTAAAAATAGATTGGTAATAATGAGTTTTCTTCAGTTTTTTGTTTGGGGAGCTTGGTTGATTACAATTGCAAATTACTGGTTTGGGACAATGCAATGGGATGGAACGCAATTTGGATTGGTTTTTGGTACGATGGGAATTGCTTCTTTGTTTATGCCAACACTAACGGGTATTATTGCTGATAGATGGATAAATGCTGAAAAATTATACGGAGCGCTACACATTTTATATGCAGCGGTTTTATTTTACATACCACAAGTTTCCACGCCTGAAACCTTTATTTACATTATGCTTTTGGCCATGTGTTTTTATATGCCAACAATTGCTTTGAGCAATTCTATTTCTTACACGGCCCTTAAGTTAAACAATAAAGATGTTATCAAGAATTTCCCTCCTATACGGGTTTGGGGAACAGTTGGTTTTATTGTAGCCATGTGGATTACAAATTTAACAGGAAATAAAGCAACAGAATATCAGTTTTATATAGCAGGTTTAGCTGCTGTGGTTTTGGGAATTTATTCCTTTACATTGCCAGAATGTAAGCCCCAACGTTTATCAAAAGAGAATGCGTCACTAATGGAAACATTAGGATTAGAGTCTTTCAAGTTGTTTGCCGATTATAAAATGGCTTTGTTTTTTATTTTCTCTATGTTTTTAGGTGGAGCATTGCAACTTACGAACGCCTATGGTGATGTTTTCTTAGATGAGTTTAAGCATTTTCCAAAATATGCCGATTCGTTTGTTGTGGAATATTCAACAATTATAATGTCAATTTCTCAAATTTCAGAGACCTTATTTATTCTTGCCATTCCTTTTTTTCTTAAACGTTTTGGTATCAAACAAGTGATGTTAATCAGTATGCTGGCTTGGGTACTTCGTTTTGGATTGTTTGCTTATGGAAACCCAACAACTGGTTTGTGGATGATTGTTATGTCATGTGTGGTTTACGGAATGGCTTTTGATTTCTTTAATATTTCAGGATCTTTATTTGTAGAAACCAACACAGATCCAAAAAACAGATCGTCAGCGCAAGGTTTATTCATGATGATGACTAATGGTTTTGGAGCCGTTTTAGGGAGTTTCACTTCTGGATGGGCGATCGATAAATATTTTACTAAATCATTTACTAATACAACGGACTTAGCTGGTTTTCTAGAAACAGAAACGACCAATTCGAAAATGTTAGAATTTGTTGCAAGCCAAGGCAATGCAATAGGAGCAGATGGCTTGTTTAGCAAAGCTATTTTAATGAAAGATTGGCATACGATCTGGTTGGCTTTTGCCATGTACGCGCTGGTCATTGCGATTGCATTCGCTGTTTTATTCAAGCACAAACACAATCCACTTGATGTCGAAAATATAAGTCATTAACAAACGGTAGAAAATATATAGAACCCGATAACTGAAAATAGGTATCGGGTTTTTTTGTGTTGAAAAACCAATTGAAGTTTAATAGCCCCGAGTGAAGCGGCATCCTTTTATTGATTTTTCAGCCTTTTGAAGGATGGAAAATCAATAAAAGATAGAGCGGAAAGCGGGAGAAGATTTGTTAAAAACCACTAAAAGTTGTGCTCCTAGTAATCAATCGATTATCTTGCTTGTAATGTTTTGTTGTTTAATATAAATTTGTTACTTTTGCAAACCTTTTGGTGAATAAGAGTTTCCTCTAGGGTTCAATTAATTATACAAACAACTTCTGCTGTTTTCTAACACATTAAGAAACTCGAGAGAATACAGAATACAAATTTTTAATCAGCATGTCTGAACAAGTAAAATCACAAGAAGAGTATTTAGCAAATTTTAACTGGCACAACTTTGAAGAAGGTATTGATGCAGTTGATCAAAAAAACTTACAAGAATTCGAAGAACTAGTTTCAAAAACATTTATCGCTACGGATCAAGAAGAAGTGGTAGATGGTACAGTTGTTAGAATTACAGATAGAGACGTTATCGTTGATATCAACGCAAAATCGGAAGGTGTTATTTCATTAAACGAATTCCGTTACAACCCAGCATTAAAAGTAGGTGATACTGTTGAAGTATTAATTGACATCCGTGAGGATAAAACAGGTCAATTAGTATTATCTCACAGAAAAGCACGTACTATCAAATCATGGGATAGAGTTATTTCGGCTAACGAAACAGGTGAAATCGTTAATGGTTTTGTTAAATGCAGAACTAAAGGTGGTATGATCGTTGACGTTTTCGGAATTGAAGCGTTCTTACCAGGATCTCAAATTGATGTTAAGCCAATTAGAGATTACGATGTATACGTAAACAAAATGATGGAATTCAAAGTTGTGAAAATTAACCACGAATTTAAAAACGTAGTTGTATCTCACAAAGCGCTTATTGAAGCGGATATCGAAATCCAGAAAAAAGAAATCATCGGTCAATTACAAAAAGGACAAGTATTAGAAGGTGTTGTTAAAAACATTACTTCTTATGGTGTCTTTATTGACTTAGGTGGAGTTGATGGATTGATTCACATTACTGACCTTTCTTGGTCAAGAATCAACCACCCATCTGAAGTTCTTGAATTAGATCAAAAATTAAACGTTGTAATCCTTGATTTCGATGACGAAAAAACAAGAATTCAATTAGGATTGAAACAATTAAACGCGCACCCTTGGGATGCTCTAGATGCTAAATTAGCAATTGGAGACAAAGTAAAAGGTAAAGTAGTTGTAATCGCTGATTACGGTGCTTTCATCGAAGTTGCTGAAGGTGTTGAAGGTTTAATCCACGTTTCTGAAATGTCTTGGTCTACTCATTTACGTTCTGCTCAAGATTTCGTAAAAGTAGGTGATGTTGTTGAAGCTGTTATCTTAACATTAGATAGAGATGACCGTAAAATGTCATTAGGTATCAAACAATTGTCTCAAGATCCTTGGACTGATATCACTTCTAAATATCCTGTAGGTTCTAAACATTCAGGTATCGTTAGAAACTTTACAAACTTTGGAATTTTCGTAGAACTAGAAGAAGGAATTGATGGATTAATTTACATTTCTGACTTATCTTGGACTAAGAAAATTAAACACCCATCTGAATTTGTAAATGTTGGTGAAAAACTTGACGTAGTAGTATTAGAATTAGATGTTGATGGACGTAAATTATCTTTAGGTCACAAACAAACTACTGCTAATCCTTGGGATCAGTATGAAGGTTCTTTCGCTGTAGGAACTATCCACAACGGTGAAATTTCTGAAATTGTTGACAAAGGAGCTACTGTAGAATTTGGAGATGATATCGTTGCTTTCATTCCTACTCGTCACCTTGAAAAAGAAGACGGTAAGAAATTGAAAAAAGGTGAAACTGCTGATTTCAAAGTAATCGAATTCAATAAAGAATTTAAAAGAGTAGTTGCCTCTCACACTGCAATCTTCCGTGAAGAAGAAGAGAAAAATGTGAAAACTGCTACTGAAAACACTTCATCTAACTCTTCTACAAATGCACCAGCTGCAACTTTAGGAGACAACAATGATATGTTAGCTGCATTGAAAGCTAAAATGGAAAAATCAGAGAAAAAATAATTTCTTGAAATTTTTTAAATAGTAAAGCCCCACAGCAATGTGGGGCTTTTTTTTGCTTTATAAATAGGTGTTTTACTATTTAGGAGCACCATAATTGATTTTCATTTCACTATTCCTCCCGCTTTTCGCAGTATCTTTTCATTGTGCAGAACATCTAACTTACAATAGAAAATTATAAAAGCACAATAAAAAGGATACTTGCTTCAATCAGGGCTAGTTTACACGTTCTATCTGCATCAGGCTATTAAAAAAATAATGTTTTTATTTTACTGACAATCAATTATTTATAAATTATTTTAATTTTTTTAAAACCAAATCTACTCTTTGTGCGTAAATGCTTTTATATAACTTTAAAAAATAGATTATTATGAAAACTAGAAAATTTTTATCGATTGCTTTTATGGCATTAGTATTTGGAGCTACTTCTTTTGCTCAAAAAACAGTAATGGTTGGTGGAGCAGCAATGTACCCTTCAAAAAATATTGTTGAAAATGCAGTAAACTCTAAAGATCACACTACGCTTGTTGCAGCCGTTAAAGCCGCAGGATTAGTAGAAACATTACAAAGTAAAGGACCTTTTACAGTTTTTGCACCAACAAATGCTGCTTTTGCTAAATTACCAATGGGAACTGTTGAAACGTTATTGAAACCTGAAAACTTAAAAATGTTGCAAACAATCCTTACCTACCATGTAGTTGCAGGAAAAATGAACGCTTCTGATATAGCAAAAGCTATTAAAAAGGGAAAAGGTAAAGCAACTTTGAAAACGGTTAGCGGTGGAACACTTACGGCTTGGATGAAAGGTAAAAACTTATATATTACTGATGAGAATGGTGGAAAATCTAAAGTTACAATCGCAGATGTAAACCAATCGAATGGTGTGATTCACGTTGTTGATGCTGTGGTATTGCCTAAAAAATAATTTAAAATTAGAGGTTGATATTTTGTTAGTCTTAAAAGCTCTACTACTAGTAGGGCTTTTTTGTATAAAAAAATTCCCAATTCTAAATCTAGAATTGGGAATTAATATTTTAAATAAAGGGCTATTATCGTAAGCTAGCTCCAAGTTCAGTTTCAAAATTCTTTTGCAGCTTGCTCATAATTTTATCAATTTGAACATCTGTCAATGTTTTTGAATGGTCCTGAATAGTGAAACTCAACGCATACGATTTTTTTCCTTCGGGAAGATTTTGTCCTTCGTACACATCAAATAAATTAATGTCTTTTAACAGTGCTTTTTCCGTTTGATAGGCAATCGTGTAAATACGATCATAAGTTACACTTTGGTCAATCAATAAAGCCAAATCTCTGCGAACTTCTGGATATTTAGGAATCTCAGTGTATTTTATTTTGCTTGAAAGTAATTTCAAAATTAAGTTCCAATTAAAATCTGCATAAAACACTTCCTGTTTGATTCCAAAATGTTTTAAAATTGATTTTTTTACGACTCCTAATTCTACTAGAATTTCGTTTCCAACGCTAATCGCAATCCCTTCAGAAAACACATCTGAAGTTACTGGTACATTTTGTGTTTTTTGAATGCCCAAACGAGAAAGAATTCCATTTGCAAACCCTTTAAATAAAAAGAAATCGGATGGTTTTTGAGTTGCTGTCCAGTTTTCCTGATTTCTGCTACCAGTAAGGAATAAGCTTAAATGCTTTTTTTCTTCATAACCGGCAAGGTAGTTATGATATGTTTTTCCAAACTCGAATAATTTCAAATCGGCATTTTTACGATTGATATTATACGATACTGCTTCTAATCCTGAAAATAGCAAAGACTGTCGCATTGTTGACAAATCAGCACTTAAGGGATTTAACATTGTCACATTGTTTGTTGGATTCAAATCCTCTGAAAGTCCAACGTAAAATGCAGTAGTCAATGAATTTGCCATCATTTCATTGAATCCCTGAGAATTTAATTGTGTGGCAATCACATTTTGTATTTTGTAATCTTCGTTTCGAGGTGAATTAGAAACGGTGGCATTTAATTTTTTAGAAAAATTAATATTGTTGTAGCCATATACTCTTAATATTTCTTCTATAACATCTATTTCTCTTTGTACATCAACGCGGTAGGCTGGAATTGTTAATCCTAATCCAGCATCTGAGACACTATTTACTTTGATATCTAAAGAAACTAATATTTTTTTAATCGTATCTTTTGGTATTTCTTCCCCAATAATTTTTGCGACTTTACTAAAGTTTAAGAATACGCTGAAATCTTCTATTTTCTTTGGATAGACATTAAAAACGTCAGATGTAATTTCTCCACCTGCCACTTCTTGTATTAATAACGCAGCACGTTTTAAGGCATATTCCGTTATAGTTGGGTCAATTCCTCTTTCAAAACGGAAAGAAGCATCTGTATTTAATTGATGTCTTTTTGCAGTTTTACGAATACTTACCGGATTGAAATAAGCACTTTCTAAAAATATAGAATTTGTACTTTCAGAAACTCCAGATTTTTTACCACCAAAAACACCGGCAATGCATAAAGGACCTTTTTCGTCACAAATCATTAAATCCTCTTCGTGCAATGTTCTTTCAACATCATCAAGGGTGATGAATTTTGTGCCTGCAGGAAGCGTTTGCACTATTATTTTACCATTAATTTTTGCAGCATCAAAAGCATGGAGTGGTTGTCCTAATTCATGTAAAACATAATTTGTAACATCGACGATATTATTTTTTGGATTTAATCCAATAGCTTTCAATCTGTTTTGTAACCACGCAGGAGATGTTTTGACTTCGATCCCTGAAATAGTTACACCGCAATAACGAGGGGCAAGTTTAGGTTCTTTTACATCGATGTCAATTTTCAAAGTTCTTTTATCTACTCTAAAATTACTAACTGATGGGGTAATTAATTCTACGTTTATACCACTTTGTAAAAGTCCAGCTCTTAAATCTCTAGCTGTTCCTAAGTGGCTCATGGCATCAGCACGGTTAGGAGTAAGTCCAATTTCAAAAACTTCATCATCTTCAATTTTAAAGACGGTTGCAGCAGGTGTTCCCGGTACTAAAGCATCGTCTAAAATCATAATGCCATCATGGCTTTCACCAAGACCAATTTCATCTTCTGCACAAATCATTCCGTGGCTTTCCTGTCCGCGTATTTTTCCTTTTTTTATCGAAAAAGCAACTCCTGCAGCATCATATAATGTAGTTCCGATGGTAGCGACCGGTACTTTTTGACCAGCAGCAACATTATTGGCACCACATACAATTTGTACTGGAATACCGTTGCCTAAATCTACGGTGGTTATTTTTAGTCTGTCAGCATCGGGATGTTGGATGCAGGTAAGTACATGTCCTACAACAATACCTTCTAATCCGCCTTTTACGGATTGGTATTTTTCTACTATTTCTACTTCCAAACCTAAGTCCGTAAGTAATGCAGCAGTTTCATCGGATTTCCAGTCTATTTTGATGAATTGTTTTAACCAGTTGTAAGATATTTTCATTTTATGTTTTTTTCAAGATTGCAAATATAAGGATTGCAGATTGGAGTAAGAAACAATTTTTTTTGTTTTTTATAATTGATTTGCAGTAGTAAGGACGTGTAGGAAATGTTAATTTGGCATTATTAAATATAAATAAATGTGAAATAAATAATAAAATTAGGTTAAAAAAACAGATAGTAAAATTTAATGCTATTAGTTGGATGATTAATGCTATTCTAATGATAAATAAGAAGCTAACTTTGAGTAAATCTAAAAATAAAACCAAATGGATAATGTAGTGCAAAGACCTGAATTTAAGGCAAAATATGATAATTATATCGGCGGTAAATTTGTAGCACCAATAAATGGCGACTATTTTGACGTCGTTTCTCCTATAGATGGAAAAGTTTTTACGCAAGCTGCTCACTCTAGCAAGGAAGATGTAGCATTTGCTGTAGACAAAGCTTATGATGCTTTTCAAACTTGGGGAAAAACCTCTGCTACGGAACGCAGTAACTTATTGAATAAAATTGCTCAAGTTATCGAAGATAATTTGGAATACATTGCAACAGTTGAAACCATAGATAATGGAAAAGCGATACGGGAAACTTTAGCTGCAGATATTCCTTTAGCCATTGACCATTTTCGTTATTTTGCTGGTGTAATCAGAGCCGAGGACAGTTCAATTGCCGAATTGGATTCGCAAACTGTTTCTATAGCTTTGAGTGAGCCTTTAGGAGTAATTGCTCAAATTATTCCTTGGAATTTTCCAATTTTAATGGCAGTTTGGAAACTGGCTCCAGCTTTGGCGGCAGGAAATACGGTGGTACTAAAACCCGCAGAAAGTACTCCAATTTCTATTTTAGTATTGATGGAATTGATTGGGGATATTCTTCCTCCGGGAGTTATAAATATTGTGAATGGTTTTGGGGCCGAGTTGGGTAGAGCTTTGGTAACTAATAAAAAAGTGTCAAAAGCAGCATTTACTGGTTCGACTCCTACAGGTCGTTTAGTTATGCAATATGCTACTGAAAATATTATTCCAGTTACACTAGAATTAGGCGGAAAATCACCTAATATTTTCATGGAATCTGTTGGTGATGCTGATGATGATTTCTTTGACAAAGCAGTTGAAGGTGCTGTCATGTTTGCTCTAAACCAAGGTGAAATATGTACTTGTCCTTCCAGATTATTAGTACACGAAGCAATTTATGATAAATTTATTGCTAAAGTTATCGAAAGAACTGCTGCTATTAAGATGGGAAATCCGTTGGATAGAACGACGATGATGGGTGCGCAAACCTCTTTGGTTCAAAAAGAAAAAATACTTTCCTATATTAAACTAGGAAAGGAAGAAGGAGCTGAATTATTAACAGGAGGGGAAGAAAATCACATGGAAGGGGAATTAGCAGGAGGATATTATATCAAACCGACCCTTTTCAAAGGACACAACAAAATGCGTATTTTTCAAGAAGAAATATTCGGACCTGTTTTAGCCGTTACTACTTTTAAAACCACTGAAGAAGCAATTGCAATTGCAAATGATTCAATGTACGGTTTGGGAGCTGGACTCTGGACGCGCGATGCACACGAAATTTATCAGGTTCCAAGAGCGATTCAAGCGGGTCGTGTTTGGATAAACCAATACCATTCTTATCCAGCGGGAGCCCCGTTTGGAGGATATAAACAGTCTGGAATTGGCCGTGAGAATCATAAAATGATGCTAGCACATTACCAACAAACAAAAAACATGCTGATTTCTTACGATAAAAAGAAATTAGGTTTCTTTTAGAATGACTTATTAATTAAAAAAAGGAAAGTGAAAGAGCTTTCCTTTTTTTATAAATCTATATATTATGTTACCAAAAACAATGAAAGCTGCAGTGATTAGAGAATTTGGGTCACTTTTAAAGATTGAAGAAGTAGAAGTTAAACGTCCTGGTCGAAATGAAATTTTAGTAAAAGTAATAGCAAGTGGTGTTTGCCACACCGACTTACACGCCATTGAAGGGGATTGGCCAGTTAAACCAAAAATGCCATTGATCCCAGGACATGAGGGAGTAGGATATGTTGTAGCAGTAGGTCCAGATGTAAAGAATGTCAAAGAAGGGGATGCTGTTGGAGTGCCATGGTTGTATAGTGCTTGTGGTGGCTGTGATCAATGTATTACTGGTTGGGAAACATTGTGTGACACTCAGCAAAATGGAGGGTACAGTGTAGATGGTAGTTTTGCCGAATATGTGATTGCCGATGCAAGATACGTTGGGCATTTACCTTCGAATGTGAATTTTTTGGAGATGGCACCTATCCTTTGCGCAGGGGTTACTGTTTATAAAGGATTAAAAGAAACGGAAGTTAAACCAGGGGAATGGGTAGCTATTTCGGGAATAGGTGGTTTAGGTCACGTTGCGGTCCAATATGCAAAAGCTATGGGAATGCATGTTGCCGCCATTGATATTGCGGATGATAAATTAGAGTTAGCAAAAAAATTAGGCGCTGATTTAGTAATAAATGCTAAAAATCAAAATCCTGGAGAATTTCTTAAAAAAGAAGTTGGTGGAATGCACGGAGCCTTAATTACGGCTGTTTCTCCTATCGCCTTTAAACAAGGATTAGAAACCTTAAGAAGAAAAGGAACCATGGCCCTGAACGGACTTCCTCCTGGAAATTTTGATTTGTCGATTTTTGATACAGTATTAAATAGAATTACAATTCGGGGTTCTATTGTAGGAACACGAAAAGACTTACAGGAAGCGATTCAATTTGCGGTGGAAGGAAAAGTCAAAGCAACCGTTACATCAGCAAAGTTAGAAGATGTAAATGATGTTTTTGACAAAATGAAAAAAGGACAAATTGAAGGACGTGTTGTACTTGAAATTGCCAAGCAATAATATAAATTAGTAAAACAGAAAATTTGTGTTCGCATAAGTTTTCTGTTTTTATCAATACCAATAAAAAGATGGTAAAAAGAATTGACGCCACCGAAAAGGCAATAGCATTAATAAACATTTTGCAGGCAAAACACGGAGATTTAATGTTTTATCAGGCCGGCGGTTGTTGTGAAGGAACGCAACCACAATGTTTTGAAAAAGGAGGTTTTTATCAAAGACTGGGCGATGTATGCATTGGTTTAGTCGAAAACACCGAGTTTTGGGTAGACAAGGATTTATTTGAATACTGGAAACATGCACATTTCACTTTAGATGTAATTGATGCTTTTGGAGTAGGAGGATTTTCATTAGAAACCCCGTTAAAAAAAACATTCCGAATCGAATATCGCATTTTTACACCAGAAGAAGAACAATCGCTTGAACCTGTTACTTATATTGAATAATTTAATTTACGCATAATAACTGGTATTGTTTGGGCGTGATACCTTCATGTTTCTTGAATAAGCGAATAAAGTAATTACAATCCTCAAAACCAGACATGTGACAAACTTCATTAATTTGAATCGTAGGATTTTGGAGTAATTGTTTAGCACATCTCATTTTTTCATTAATTACAAATTCAATTGGGCTCATCCCTAATTCTTTTTTGAAAAATCGATAAAAAGAAGTTGTGCTCATACATGCTTTTTCACTCAAATGTTTCATGTTAAAGTTTTCTTTCAAATTCAACCGAATGAATGCTACAACGTCAGTAATAGGATTCTTTGGATCTATAAAAAGTCCATCTTCAATTGCTTTGACAGTTTGAGTTTGAATAATGCGAATCAATAATTCCTGCAAAGTCAAGTCGGCCAAAACATCTTTGGTTATTGAAGTACTCATACATTCTTTTATCAATTTAGTAATGGTTGTGGCTAATGCTGCATTGTTATAAAAGAAATAGTTCTGGTAATTTAATTGCCAGAATTGATCATTTCCCTCTTTTGGATAGTGCTCATTCAAAAATTGTAAGGTATCAGTTATTTTTTTTTGGTCTATCGCCAAAGCCAAACATTGGGTAGGATTGTTTTTAGAAGCCTCTGGAAAATCAATTTTCATTTCCACATTCGAAGGAATCACTACAGTTTCTCCTGGTAGATATACAAAGCTCGGATCATCAAAAAGGTGCATTACTTTTTTACCTCGCAACATGCTAGTTACTACTAAATCATTGAATTTTAAAGGAACTAATGTCGAAGATTCATAGGTTTCAAAAAGATTGAGTTCACAATGGTTTAAGGAATAAACAGTTCTATTTTCTACTAATGTTTTTAATGATTTCTCGTTGGAGAGGTGCGGAGGTTGTATAAAAGCGCGGTTACTATTCATAGATCTAAACTTTAAAAAGTCAAAGCTTAAATTTAATAAAAATAATTAGAATGATAGGGGTGTTTAACAAAATTTAAATTAACTCTTCAACATGTTTTTTAATGTTTTCTGCCATTTTCCTAGTTGGTAAATCATTAGCATCAGTTCCAAAAGGATCTTCGATTTCTTCAGCAATAAGCTCTAAACTCGCTAAAACATAAAAAATAAATACGACTACTGGAATTACATAATAACCAAGGCTAAAGACATATCCAAAAGGCAAAGTAAGAACATAAATAAAAATAAATTTTTTTATAAAAGCACTGTAAGAATAGGGTATAGGCGTGTTTTTTATTCGTTCACAAGCCCCGCAAATATCTGTAAAAGATTGTATTTCAGTATTCAAAATAATCAATTGGTCTCCTGTAATTTTCTTGGAAACATATAAATCATTAATTTTTTGAAATAATATTTTGGCTACCTGATTGGGTTTGTGTTTGTGATGATCAATTTCTAAATCGACATCATCAAACAATTGTCTTCCCGTATCACTATCATTTAGATGTTTATGTAAAATGGAGGCGTAACTGGGAATCACTTTGCGAAAAAAATTACGGTCTTTTTCATCCTGCAATATGATTGATAATTTGATTGCTAAATTCCGACTGTTATTTACTAGTCCGCCCCATAATTTTCTGCCTTCCCACCATCTATCATAGGCAGTGTTGGTACGATAAGCTAACAATAAGGAGATTACGAAACCTAACATTCCGTGCATTATTGAAATATTTTTGACATGGCTACTATCTGGTAAATGCCAATATTCAATCTCTAAATAGCCAATTCCACCAGAATAAATTCCGATAATAACCATCATTGGTATCAGTTTTCGAAAGGTGTCCCCTTTGCTTAATTGGAAAATAAAACTGATCCAGTCTTTGGGATTATACGAAGTCATTCTAAATTTTTATTTACAAAAGTATATTAAAAAATTAAATTGCCAGCTAATTCACGAAGTGCAATTTCAGATAATTTACCTTGAAATTGAGCGTTGCTGTAGCGCACTTTGGCATTCACATAATTCAATTGTGCCGTTCTGAATTCTAACGTGGTAATGGTTCCAATTCGAAATTTGTCTAAAGTAATATTTAAATTTTGTTTGGCAATTGACTCATTTTTTTCTTCTAAACCAATCAATTCTAAATTAGTCAAATACGTTTGATAAGAGGTAGATAATTGTGAATTTAGTGCTAAATTTTGCTGATCTATGCTCAATTTAGAGTTTTCAATAAGGATCTTGGCGATTTTTTCATTTCGATTTTGTGCAAAACCATCAAATAGATTCAAAGAAGCACTAAAACCATAATTAAAACCTCTGGATTGGGATTGCGTTACAAACCCCAGACTGGATTGACTTTCTGAAAAATTGTAAGCAGTATTTACTCGAATTGTAGGATAACGTGCCGCTTTAATTTGCTTTAATTCTAATTCGGCCACTTTTTTATTAATAATTTGGGCTTCTAATTGTGGATTTTGTTTCTCCGCTAAAGCTTTGAGTTCTGGTAATAATAATAGGGAATCGACTTCCAGTACATCAATCACTTTAAAATCGGTGGAGACCTCTCTAGCCATTAACTGATTTAATAAGATTTTGCTATTAGCATACAACTCTTTTTGTCTTAGCAAGGCTACTTGATCTGTATTCAAATCTACTTGTGCATTTAGAACTTCTAATTTAGATGCTTTTCCAATGGTAAATCTATTTTGAGCCAATGTCAAGCGCTGGTTGGAAATAACAATTGTTGTATCCAATGCCGCCAATTGTTGTTGTTGTTGTACTAAATCGTAATATGCCGCATTCACATCGCTAATTCTTGTTATTAAGGTCAGCTTTAATTGTGCTTCGCCTAACTTTTGTAATTCTTTCAGCTGATCCATTCTGGCAAACATTCTTAGTCCATCAAAAATAGTCCAATCCAAGCCAACACCGTAGGTCAAATTATTATTTTTGGCATTATCTAACTCGTTTTCAGTACCATCCTGACGTGTTTGAGAACTATTCTGAATGCTGTTATTATCTAAAACATTTGCGGTAACAGTGGGTAGCATTCCAGCATTTCCAATGGCCACGTTTGTTTTTTGAATGGTCAAACTGTTGGTAGCAATTTTTATTTCATAATTGTTTTCCAAGGCAATTTTTACCGCACTTTCTAGTGTTAAGACTTCTTGTGCATTGGTTTCAATTACACAAAAAAAGAGTAATATAAAGCTTTGCAATAGTATTTTAGAGTATGTCATATTTTTATTTTTTGACTGGGATTATTATTGTAAATGATTTATAATCCCAGACATCAGGGTTCCATTCAAATTATTTAACTTCTTTCTCATATTCTTCAATATGGTCAAATTCAGGATAATGTTTACGAGCTTTCGACCACATTAAATACATGGCTGGTATTACAAATAAAGTTAAAACAAGCGAGAAAATAGTTCCCCCAACAATAACAACTCCCATTCCAATTCTACTAGTTGAGGCAGCTCCTAAGGATAAGGCAATAGGCAACGCACCCAGTGAAATTGCTAAACTTGTCATTAAAATCGGCCTCAATCTCGCTTCTGAAGCTTCTAAAATGGCTTCTAATTTTGGTTTGCCTTGTTCTCGAAGTTGGTTTGCAAATTCGACAATTAGGATTCCATTTTTGGTTACCAAACCAATAAGCATTACAGTTCCAATTTGGCTGAAAATATTCCACGTTTGGTCAAACAACCACAAGGAGAATAAAGCTCCTGCAACTGCCATTGGGACGGTCAGAATAATAATGAAAGGGTCAATAAAACTCTCAAATTGTGCTGCTAAAATTAAAAATATTAGCAATAAAGCCAATCCAAATGCGAAGGCAGTATTCGAACTACTTTCGACAAAATCCCTGGATTCTCCCCCTAAATCAGTTGTGAAGGTATCATCAAGAACTTTGGCTTTTATTTCGTTCATTGCATCAATTCCATCGCTGATACTTTTGCCTGGAGCAAGACCTGCAGAAACAGTTGCGGCCATATAACGGTTGTTGTGGTATAGTTGCGGCGGATTACTTTTTTCTTCAATGCTCACCACGTTATCCATTTGGATTAATTGTCCCATATTGTTTTTTACAAACATCGAGGTTAAATCCAGTGGTTTTGAACGGTCTTCTTGGTCAAATTGTCCAATGACCTGATACTGTTTTCCATTTCTCATAAAGTATCCAAAGCGTTGTCCACTCAAGGAAAGTTGCAAGGTTTGTGCAATGTCAATCACGGATATTCCCAGACTTTCGGCTTTTTCTCTATCAATGGTAACATTAACTTCAGGTTTGTTAAATTTTAAATTTACATCACTAACCGCAAAAGTTGGATTCTGCGCCACTTCATCCATAAAAAGAGGAATTTTTTCTTCCAATTTTTTAAAGTTGGGTGCTTGTATAATGTATTGAATTGGTAACCCACCGCGTCGGTTTACTGCGATGGTTGGTTGCTCAATGACAGAGGTTTTTGCATCGGGATATTGCTTAGTCCACTTGGTTAATTTCTCTGCAATTTCTTTTTGAGAATCGGTTCTTTCATTGGGTTGAACTAATGATACGCGTATAAAACCACTGTTTACCGAAGAGGATCCAAAACCAGGGGAGGTGATTACCAACGCTACCTTTTTTCCAGGAATAGAGTCATCTACTAATTTTGACACTTCCTGCATGAAGCGATCCGTGTATTCATAAGAAGAACCTTCAGGTGTGGTCATTCGCAATACAAAACCACTGCGATCGTCATAAGGTGCTGTTTCCTTTTGTAAAAGGTTAAAAAACAAATAGATTAACCCAAAACACGCAATAAGAATAGGGAAACTTAACCATTTTTTTTTCATAAAACTGCTCAAGGAACTGGCATAACCGCTGTTTAATTTTTGAAAATAAGGTTCTGTTCGAATGTAGAATTTGGATTTCTTTTGTTCACCACCTTTCATGAGATAGGCATTTAACATTGGGGTTAAAGTCAACGATACAAATGCCGAAATCAAAACGGCAGCACCAATGACGACTCCAAATTCCCGAAACAGTCGACCGACAAATCCTTCGAGGAAAATTACTGGAAGAAATACCGCTGCTAAGGTGATTGAAATTGAAATTACCGCAAAGAATATTTCGTTAGACCCTTTGATGGCTGCCTCGATTGGCGTCATGCCTTCTTCTACTTTTTTGAAAATATTCTCGGTGACTACAATTCCATCATCAACCACTAATCCTGTTGCCAGAACAATGGCTAATAATGTCAATACATTAATGGAAAAACCAAAAAGCCACATGATGAAGAACGTAGCAATCAATGAAACTGGAATATCAATTAGAGGTCTAAACGCAATAGCCCAATCCCTAAAGAATAAATAGATAATCAAGATTACCAAAATAATGGAAATCCCTAAGGTCTCAGCCACTTCAATAACTGATTTTTTTACAAAAATCGTATTGTCAATAGCAATATTTAGCTTGATGTCTTTTGGTAAATCCTTTTTTAATTTTTCAAATTCTTTATAAAACGCAGTCGAAATTTCTAAATAATTGGCTCCTGGAAGTGGTACAATTGCAACACCTACTAACGGTGCTCCAGATTGTGTCATTTTAGTTTCTGTGTTTTCAGGTCCTAGGATTGCGGTTCCTACATCACTAAAACGTACTACTTTTTCCCCTTCAGAACGAATTATAATATTATTAAATTCGGCAGCAGTAGAAAGGTTTCCTACTGTTTTTACCGTTAATTCGGTATTATCACCGGTTAGTTTTCCGGACGGTAATTCAACATTTTGCTTGTTTAATGCATCTCGTACTTCAGAAACGGTACAGCCATAAGAAGCCAGTTTTACTGGATCAATCCACAACCGCATCGCATATCTTTTTTGGCCCCAAATTTGGACACCACTCACACCAGGAATGGTTTCAAGCCTTTGTGAAATGACATTTTCAGCATAATCACTAAGCTCTAGTGCATTTCGTGTATCACTTTGAACGGTCATCGAAATAATGGCATCGCCATTGGCATCCGCTTTCGAAACTACTGGAGGAGAATCAATATCTTGTGGAAGGTTTCTAACGGCCTGTGATACTTTGTCTCGGACATCGTTGGCTGCATCCTCCAAATTTTTATCCAAATTAAATTCAATCGTAATGTTGCTGCTTCCTTGTGCGCTGGAAGAGGTCACATTTCTGATTCCGTCAATGGAATTGATCGCTTTCTCAAGCGGTTCCGTAATTTGGGATTCGATTATATCCGCATTTGCACCAGTATAATTGGTACGAATGGAAACTTGCGCAGGATCAATTGATGGAAACTCTCGAACGCCAAGAAAGGTGTATCCAATTAAACCAAACAAAACGATGGCTAAATTGATTACTATGGTAAATACAGGTCTTCTAATACTTGTTGTGGATAAACTCATTTAGATTTTAGATTTTTAATTGCTGATGTTAGACTTTAAATTGCTTTGCAGGAACTCAATATCTCAATCTATTTAATTGTAACAGTTACAGGAGTTTCGTTTTTTAAGGACATGACACCGCTGGTAATTACTGTGTCGCCTGCTTTTAAACCAGAAAGAACCAAGATGGTAGCATCTGTTCTCGTTGCCGTTTCTATCATTACTTCTTTGGCTTGACCATTTGAGGAAATGAAAACTTTTTTACCGTTTTGTATCGGGATAATGGCTTCAGTAGGAACTACAATAGCATCTTTTATAATGTCCAAAGGCAATTCGACATCTGCAAAAGTTCCTGGTAATAATTTACCTGTTTTATTATCTGCAATAGCACGAACTTGTAATGTTCTTGTTGCAATGGCTACTTCTGGTTCAATAGCGTACACTGTAGCGCTAAATTTTTCATCAGAACCTGCCACTTTAAAGGTAAGTGTCGTATTCGTTTTTACTTGGCTCGCATATTTTTCAGGTATCGAAAAAGTGATTTTTAGTTTTCCAGTATTTACTAATTTTGCTACCAATATCGCAGGTGTAATATAAGTCCCAGGTGAAATAGAACGCAATCCAATTCTACCAGAGAATGGTGCTCTAACGGATGTTTTTGCAATTTGCGCCTTTATCAATTGGCTTTGAGCTTGTGCCGATTTTAAGTCCGCTCTTGCTAAATCGTACTCTTCTTGACTGATGGCTTCTTTTTGCAAGAGCAGTTTGGCTCTTCTTTCGTTTTCCGAGGCTAGTCCTTCTCTAGTAGAAGTTTGTCTCAACTGCGCTCTTAACTCTAGATCATTTACCTTAAAAAGTACTTGTCCTTTACTCACGTTGCTTCCTTCCTTAAAATAAATACCTTCAACAATTCCAGAAACTTCGCTTCGGATTTCAACTTGTTCATTCGCTTCAATAGAACCAGAAAGGGATAAATTATTGTCAAAAGTTGCCGGTGTTGCCACAATTCCGTTTACGCTCATGGATTTGCCTTTTCCTTTGGAATCTTTAGCATCTCCTTCGCCACTTTTATTTTCTGTTATTCTGTAACCAATAAAGCCAATGATTCCAATAGTTAACAAGGCATAAACTAAGTATTTAATTTTCATAAGTGTAATATAAAGTAGGATTAGGTTTCAGTATATATAGTTAAAAAACAAATTTAGGTTTTAGAAACGATATTTGTGATCATGTTGATTTTTATTTAACGTTTGTACATACAAATATTTAATTTCTATAGGTAATTTGATGCAAAACAATAAAATCATTGACCATAGGACTCCATAAAATAGCATTAGTTTAATCAACAATTGAAAAATAGTTTTTCCAAAAGGACTTATTGTAAAAATGAAATCAAATAAACGTATCAATTCGTCCAAGCCAAACCATATATTTTAAAAAAATAGTTGCCAGACGAAAATTAACTAATATAATTCCAAATATTTTTCTTTTTAGTCATTTCGATGAAAATAGCTCTTAAAGCGGCATGCTCTTGTTTTTGCATTCCTGCATCTTCCTTAAGTAATTTTAGAGCATAATTTCTGGCTAGAGCCAAAGTATCTCTGTCTCGAACTAAATCGGCAATTTGAAGATTAAGCACGCCGCTTTGTTGCGTTCCCATTAAATCACCCGGACCGCGAAGCTTCAAATCGACTTCGGCAATTTCAAAACCATCATTGGTTTGTACCATCGTTTCCATTCGGGTTTTACTGTCGGAACTCAATTTATGACTGGTCATCAGGATGCAATAACTTTGTTCTGCACCACGACCCACACGACCTCGAAGCTGATGCAGTTGCGATAATCCAAAACGTTCCGCACTTTCAATAATCATCACACTGGCGTTAGGAACATTTACGCCGACTTCAATTACGGTGGTGGCTACCATAATATTGGTTTTTCCTTCCGAAAAACGTTTCATTTCAGCATCTTTTTCTGCTGGTTTCATTTTTCCGTGAAGAATAGAAATCGAATAGTGTGGCAAAGGAAAATCTCTAGAAACACTTTCGTAACCATCCATTAAATCTTTGAAATCCATTTTTTCTGATTCCTGAATTAACGGATACACAATATAAATTTGGCGGCCCAAAGCAATTTCGTCCCGAAGGAATTTCCAAACTTTTAATCTGTTACTATCAAAACGATGTACGGTCTGAATTGGTTTACGTCCTGGAGGCAATTCATCGATTACTGAAATGTCTAAATCGCCATACAAACTCATTGCTAATGTTCGTGGAATAGGCGTGGCGGTCATTACCAAAACGTGTGGCGGAATCACATTTTTCTTCCACAATTTAGAGCGTTGTTCTACGCCAAAACGGTGTTGCTCATCAATTACGGCTAGTCCTAAATTCTTGAATTTTACTTTATCTTCTAGTAAAGCATGCGTTCCGATAAGGATATGTAACGTACCGTTTTCCAATTCTTCATGGATAATTCGGCGTTGTGCTATTTTAGTAGAACCCGTTAGGATTCGGATATTTATATTTAAAGTCTCGGCTAATTCTGATAAGCCAATAAAATGCTGATTTGCCAAGATTTCCGTGGGCGCCATCAAGCACGCCTGAAATCCATTATCAAGTGCCAAAAGCATGCTCATAAAAGCCACAATGGTTTTTCCGGAACCTACGTCACCCTGCAGCAAACGGTTCATTTGGGCGTTGCTTCCCATGTCCGTTCGTATTTCTTTGATTACTCTTTTTTGAGCATTGGTCAACTGAAAAGGCAAGTGATTTTGGTAAAAATCATTAAAATAGTTACCGACAATAGAAAATGGGTGTCCTTTTATTTTGTGTTTCCTAATGAGATTTTTTGTGATTAATTGCAACTGAATAAAGAACAATTCTTCAAATATTAATCGGAATTTAGCTTTCGCCAAAACTTCGGTGCTTTTTGGAAAATGAATATTGAATAAAGCCGCTTTTTTAGGAATCAGTTTCAACTCGTTGATTAAATAATCCGGTAATGTTTCCGTAAACAACGCTTGTGTTTCAAGAAACAATTGCTGCATCATTTTATTAATCACTCGATTTGAAATCCCTCGATTCGTCAAGGTTTCTGTCGAAGGATATACCGGTTGCATGGCGGAACGCAAGCTTTTTTCATGCTCGCTCATCAACTCAATTTCCGGATGCGCCATATTGAATGTACTTCCAAAAGAGGTGCATTTCCCAAAAATCACACAAATTTCATTGAGCTTTAAGCTCTCTCGAATCCATTTGTGACCTTGAAACCAAACGAGTTCCATTTGACCCGTATCATCCACAAAAGTTGCGACCAAACGCTTTTGATTTCTGCCAAATTCAACCGATTTAATGTTGATGATTTTACCGATTATTTGAACCTCGGCACTGTTGTTTTGCAGTTCGTTAATCTTGTAATACCGCGTTCGGTCAAGGTATCTGTTGGGGAAAAAATTCACTAAATCCACATACTTGTAAATTCCCAATTCTTTACGCAGCAATTCGCCCCGATTGGGACCAACGCCTTTTAAATATTCTATAGGAGTAAGGAGGAGGTTGTTAACAGACATTTTAAATTATTTGGAAAACTGCAAAAAGAACCACACCTTTAAAGTCAAAATTCTTCTTTCTTGCAAAGTACGAAGATAGTTTTTTGTTTGCAAAATAGAAAATCACAAAGGATCAAAAAATTAGGTATTGGCAATAGCAATAGAGTCAAAATAACGTATGTCATTTCAGCTACCATGAAATATTTTTTCCTTAGAAGCTATTCTCGCTATCCGTTTCAAGCTTTGCAGGTTCAAACCTTTTTTCTAGGTTAGGGCAGGAGCTTCCTGCGGTCGCTCTGCCTTAACCAGAAAAAAATGGTTTTCACCTCGCAAAGGCTTTCCACTGCTATCAAGGCTAAAAACGTTTAGAACTCGAAAGAACTTTTGGATATAAGGACTCTATTTTTAAGGAGAGGCACTGCCATCGATTCATCAGGAATGATAAACGTTGCTTCATTTGTTTAAGCTTAAAACTGATACTTACTTACATGACTTATATGTTAAAAACCAGATTCGTAAATCTTATTTCTTTCTCTCTGAGACTTTACGAAAGAAAAACTTACATGTCTTAAATGTTTAAAAGAAACCAAACTCAATTAGTAGCGATTCCTTTGGAACAACAACCGTTGCTGTATTTGTCTGAGTTTAAAACTTACATGCACTTATATGCCTTATATGTTTAAATAGCAGCTTAGTGAATCTTATTTTTTATCAGTGAATCTTTCCGAAAAAAAAAGCTTACCTGTCTTATATGTTGAAAAAATAGCCATGAAATAAAAACCATCACGAGTTAAATTTATATTAATTGTAATCAATTAAATTGTACACAATATAATTAAAACTATCTTTGTACCATAATAAACAAACCATGAAAGACCAACTACACATCAGCGAGCAAGTTTGTTTTCCCGTTTACGCCTTCGCAAAGGAGATCATCAATCAATACCGTCCATTGTTGGAGGCGCTTGAGTTGACTTATCCGCAGTATTTAGTGATGCTCGTTTTATGGGAATACAAAGAGCAAACCGTTAATCAGCTTGGTGACAAACTAAAATCAGATAGTGGAACGCTCACGCCATTATTAAAACGAATGGAAACAAAGGCGTTTGTAACCCGAATCAGAAGCACTGTTGATGAAAGAATCGTCAACATTTCATTGACTGAAAAAGGGGTAGCACTAAAAGAAAAAGCAGCTTGTATTCCGCAACAGTTAATGGAAGCTATGAATGTTTCTGCGGAGGATTTGTTACTATTAAAAAACATAATTACTAAAATAGCAAAAAAATAAAGATGAAAACATTGTATACCACACAAGCTACTGCAACAGGCGGTAGAAACGGACAAGTAAAAAGCGAAAACGGAATTGTAGCATTAGAAGTACGATATCCAAAAGCGTTAGGCGGAGCCAATGATGATTATGCCAACCCAGAAATGCTTTTCGCTGCGGGTTATTCGGCTTGTTTTGATAGCGCCTTGAACTTGGTAATAAAAAAAGAAAACATCCAAACCGGTGAAACAACCGTAACCGCAAGTGTAAGCATTGGACAAAATGACGCAGGAGGTTTTGGTTTGGAAGCCGCTTTGCATGCAATTATTCCCGGAGTAACACTAGACGTAGCGCAAGATTTAATAGAAAAAGCGCATCAAGTGTGTCCTTATTCTAATGCGACGAGAGGAAATATGTTAGTTACGCTAACCGTTTCAAACAACTAATTGACTTATTAAAAAATAGAAATATACAATGGCTTTACTAGAAGATTTAAACTGGAGACACGCTGTAAAAGCATACGATGCTACCAAAAAAGTAAGCAAAGAAGATATTGATAAAATTGTAGAAGCGGCACGTTTGGCACCTACTTCTTCAGGATTACAGCCTTTTCAAGTGCTTGTTGTTGAAAACCAAGAACTAAAAGAAAAACTGGTTAAAGGAGCACTGAATCCAGAGTGCATGAGAGATTGTTCTCATGTTTTGATTTTTGCTGGATGGGATCGTTACACGGCTGAGCGCATTGATAAAGTATACGATTACACTACAGCAGAGCGCGGTTTAACACAAGGGCGTTTTAATAGCTATACGGATATGCTTAAGAAAATATATCTCGCACAACCTGCTGAAGAAAACTTCGTGCACATTGCCAGACAAACTTACATTGCTCTTGGATTGTCTTTGGCGCAAGCCGCTGAACTAAAAGTAGACAGCACACCAGTGGAAGGATTTGATAACAGCGTGGTTGACGAAATCTTAGCACTAGATAAATTAGGTTTAAAAAGTGTTTCGCTAATGTATGTAGGCTACGCCGATACGCCAAACGATTGGATTGCTCCAATGAAAAAAGTGAGAACACCTAAAGCGGAATTTGTACTAGACTTTAAATAATATCGAGGTGTTCACTTATTTACTTATTATAATATTTTGATATAAAACCTTTTGAGTATTCATCATTCTGTTTATAAGTAGGTCAAATATTTTTTCC
>NZ_JADOVC010000029.1:0-48257 GCF_015751645.1 Flavobacterium sp. CG_9.1 | reverse complement strand
AATATGTCTGCAATCAAGTAAATGAAGGGGCTAAGAAAGTAATTAACCAAAACAAAATCATATTTAAACCTGACTTATTTTCTCAATAAAAAAAACAAGACTCAACAAATACAATACCTAACAAAGTATTTTTAAGTTTTATTCAAAACTTTCGGATAGCAGTGATTATTTATTTTTAATGCCATCGCCTAAAAAGGATGGCATTTTTAAGTTAATACCGTTTCGTTATAAATCACAATCATTTTTGTTGTTAAAGATTTTTTAGTTGGTATTCGAATGGTTAAAAATTACAGTTGAATTGGATTTATTCTTATAATTGAGCGTTCGTAAACTAAAGTTGTTGTAATAATGAACTATTGTCTTCACATCATGATTAATAGTGATGCATAGGGCAGTTGTTTTGTAAGTTGATTTTTTTTACTTGGTTTTGTGTAGTTGTTTTTTTTGTATAAATGCTGCTTCTTTGGGAAGGGGTTTTTTCGTTTGCCTAAATGAATTCTTTATTATAAACCGAAAACAATAGTGATGATTTTTCAAAATAGGTCATTCATTTATTTTCTTATCAAAAATAAGCTAAATTGCATCTTTTAAAGAGCGTATTAATTACAAGTAAAAAGTACATGTTAAAAGATGTTTTAGCTAATCAGGAGTCTTATCACCCGGGTTTGTCAATAGATTGTGTGATTTTTGGATTCCATAACAATCAGCTTAAAGTATTACTGATAAAAACTAGGTATAGCGATCTATGGGCTTTGCCAGGAGGTTTTGTGTCAATTGATGAAGGTATTGATGAAGCTGCAGTCACGGTTTTGTATGGTAGAACAGGATTGAAAGGGATTTTTTTAAGGCAGTTTTCCACTTTTGGTAGTTCGAGAAGGTGTAATGTTGACTTTAGCAATAGTGTTTTAGATTTTTACGGGATACCTATAGAGGAAGGCAAATGGTTTGCAAGTCGTTTTGTCACTGTCGGATATTACGCATTGGTCGATTTTTTGCAAGCAATTCCGCCAGAGGATGGTAAGAATGATATTATAGAATGGATTGATCATAATGACGTGCCTGAATTAATTTTAGACCATAAAGAAATTTTAAATACGGCTTTACAGACTTTGCGTATGGAACTGAATTTGATGCCAGTAGGATATAATCTACTGCCAGAGAAATTTACAATTCCCGAATTACAAAAATTATATGAAACCATATTGGGTAGAAAGCTGGACCGTAGAAACTTTTTACGTAAAATTACAGCTATTGGGATTCTAACAAAATTGAACGAAAAGAAAAGTAATGTAGCCCATAAAGCACCTAACTTATATAGTTTTGATAAAGAAAAGTATGAAGAGGTAGTGAAGAATGGATTAACACAAGGATGGTAGTCTCAAAGCCGATTCAATTCTTTAGGCAGGAACAATGAAGCTTGAGATTTTACCAGAATTTCTGATATTCAAATTGAAAGGTTTTAGTAGGAGCCGGTTACAGCACAACTACAAGGAAGATTAAATGGGTTCGGAATTAGAGCAGTTGTAGTTAAGGATATCGCTATTGCTAGATCCGTGCTGTTTTTGATGTTGCCATTTACAAAATTCTATTTAAAAAAAAATAGCATAAAAAAAACTCCATTATTTCTAATGGAGTTTTTGTGGGCGATGAGGGGTTCGAACCCCCGACCCCCTCGGTGTAAACGAGGTGCTCTGAACCAGCTGAGCTAATCGCCCTAAACAATTTGGTTTCTTTCGTTACCGTTCTTGTGTGTGCAAATATACGCCACTTTTCTACATGTGCAAGTAAAAAATAAAAAAATTATAAAATTTCTGCTACCACAAATGTGCTTCCTCCAATATATATAAAATCAGATTTTGTTGCGTTTTCAATCGCTTTTTGATAAGCTTCTGAAACAGAAATGTATACTTCGCCTTTTAAGTCAAAATGAGCTGCTTTTTGTTTTAAAATTTGAGGATCTAATCCCCGTGGAATATTAGGTTTGCAGAAATAATAATTTGCCTCTTTAGGGAATAAAGGTAAAATCTCCTCTAAATCTTTGTCATTTACAACTCCTAAAACGATATGTAAACTGTTAAAATCTTCTTTTTTTATTTGATTCAATACAATTTCTAGTCCATTCTTGTTATGGGCTGTATCACAAATGACCTTGGGGAATTCACTTAGTTGTTGCCATCTTCCTTGAAGACCTGTGTTTTTGACCACGTTTAATAAACCAAATTTGGTATTATCGGGAGTAATTTTAAAGGCTGTTTGAGTATTTAAAACTGCAATGGTTTGTAAAACGGTTTTTTTATTGTGTATTTGATAATCTCCAATTAAATCAGAAGTGTAGTTTTCAAATATCAAATCAGCAGCAAAAAAGAGTTCTGAATTGCATTCTTTAGCTTTAGCTGCAAATACAGGCTGTGTTTCTGGGGTATATTCTCCAATGATTACGGGAATATTTAATTTTATGATCCCTGCTTTTTCAAAAGCGATTGCGTCAAGGGTGTTGCCTAAAAACGAAGTGTGATCCAATCCAATATTTGTAATCACAGAGACTATGGGAGTAATGATATTCGTTGCGTCCAGTCGACCACCCATTCCTACTTCAATTACGGCAATATCAACTTTTTCTTTTGCAAAATAATCGAAAGCCAAGCCTACAGTCATTTCGAAGAAGCTCAGGTCATTTGCCTCGAAAAAATGTTTGTGCTTGTTAATAAAATCTGTAACGAACGCTTCTGGAATATCAATTCCGTTTATTTTAATACGCTCTCGGAAATCTTTTAAATGGGGAGAGGTGTATAATCCAACTTTGTACCCAGCTTCTTGAATTACAGATGCTAGCATGTGAGAGGTAGAACCTTTGCCGTTAGTCCCTGCAACATGAATGCATTTTAATTTTTCTTGGGGGTTCTGTAGATGATCTATAAGTAAATAGGCGTTGGTTAAGTCCTTCTTATAGGCTGAAGCGCCCTGAAGTTGATACATAGGGAGTTGGTTAAACATCCAGTCCGTAGTTTCTTTATAATTCATGTTGTTTATTGAAAATTGATTTTACGTTTCCTAAGTCTTTGGAAATTCATCAAAAGTTATTATTCCCCTAATTTGAAGTTAACGGTAATAAATCCAATTTGTGTCGCAGGTGCATTGGCATCTGGTTGCCATCTGTATTTCCTGGCTGTTGCCAGTGCTGGTTCTACTAAGCAGGGATTCGTATTTGTTGTCCCTTTGGTATATTTGGCAGCAATAACATTTCCGCTTCTATTAACAGTTATTTGGACCACTACAGTCCCAAACTCATTACATTTTTGTACTTCTTTTCCTCTTGAGCTGATATTTCGCCCATTTAATCCCCATCCGCTTCCATTTCCACTGCCGCCTCCAGAGCCGTAATAACTATTGGCATAGGGGTCTCCATTTAGACTTCCTTTGTCTCCAGCAACGTTATCATCTCCTTGTCCGCCTTTTGCTTTTCCATCTGACTTGGGTCCGTTTAGAATACTTGACAATGCGTCAGAAGTACTTTTTGAAGGTTTTGGGTTTTCTTTCGGTTTTGGTTTAACCTCTTCTTTTGCTGTTTCTTTTGAAGGTTGTATTTTTTTAGTTTGCTTCATGACTACAGCCTCTTCTATATCTTGTGAAAGAATATCGTCATCGCTAGTTGCTGCTTGCTTGGCTGCAGTTGCTTTTGGTGCAGATTGAATGGGCTCTGTTGGTTGAATCTCTCCGGAACCATATTCAGTGGTTCCAAAGTTTATAGCAATACCATTTTCTGGAGGTGGATCTAAAGAAGTTAATCCTAAATAAAAGAACAAAACAAATAGAATCACAAATAGGATTGATGTGATAGCAAATGATTTTTTTTCTTCTTCTGTTTCTAAATATTTCATGTAGATTAACTCTTTTTTGAAGGACTAGTATCGTTATTTGGGTCTTACCGCTAAAACAACTTTGATTTGGTTTCGGTTTGCAATATCCAAAACGTTGACCGCTTTTTCAATTGGTACCCCTTCTTCAGCTCTCAAAATAATCGCCTTAGTTTGATCGGCAGTAAAAAGCGATAGTAATTTTGCTTCTAACTCATTTTCCAAAACTGGTTGTTTGTCAATGAAAAACTCCAGTTTTTTATTAATACTGACTGCAATGTTTTTATTACTGTCCGTTTTTCCTTTTGCTTTTGGTAGCACCAGGTCTAAAGCATTAGTGGTTACCATAGTTGATGTTAGCATAAAAAATATCAGCAATAGGAATACAATATCAGTCATAGACGACATGTTGAATTCTGCACTAACTTTATTTCTTCCTCTTAAATTCATAATTATGCGGGGTCGTTTAATAAGTCTAAAAAGTCAACTGCATTGGCCTCCATTTGGTGCACAATTTTATCTGTTTTCACCACCAAATGATTGTATCCAACATAGGCTATAATTCCAACCACTAAACCAACAACGGTTGTTGTCATTGCGGTATAGATGCCTTCAGATAGCGCTCCAACTTCGATTTGTCCGCCAGAACTTGCCATCTTGTGAAATGCTTGAATCATTCCTACTACCGTTCCTAAAAAACCAGTCATAGGACCAGCTCCTGAAATAGTGGCTAACATGCTTACATTTTTTTCAAGTTTGTATATTTCTAATTTACCAGCATTTTCAATTGCGGTATTAATATCGTCTAGAGGCTTTCCAATTCTTGAAATTCCTTTCTCAATCAATCTTGCAACAGGAGATTTAGAGTGAGCGCAGGAGATTTTTGCGTTATCAATGCGGCCATTTCTAATGTTTTCTCTTATTTGTCCCATGAAATTCACGTCGATTTGTGACGCTGCATTGATAGCCATTAGGCGCTCAAAATAAAGATATAGCGCTATAAAAAACATAATGAATAAGGCAGTCATTATTATTTGACCCGCTAATCCTCCGCTAGTTAATAATTCAATGATAGATAACGTTTTTTCAACTGGGACCGCCTCCGCTAAACTTTCACTTGCAACAGATAGGGTGTCTGCTTGTAACAATATGCTCATATAATTTTTCTTTGTTATTGAAACGCTAATATATTATAAAAATTGTTACTTTTTAAGATTTAAATTGGAAAGAAACGGGATTTTAGATCGCACATTCTTTCAAATTCTGGAGCGGATATAAAAAAAACAGTTTGATAAATTTACAGGGATGTATTTTTATCAAACTGATTTAAGGGAAATCGTAATAAGTCTTAGAATTCGTCTGCTCAAAAAAGAACAGCGCTATAATTTACACAAGTTGCTTTAAAGCTATTTCAAAAGCTGTAGCGCTAATGTTAGTTTTTGAACTGTTTAAAGCATGTGCTTTTTCGATTGCTTTTCTAATGGTTTCTGAAGTGTCTTGAAAAATAGCCTCGTCCGTCATTTGTACTTTCTTTTCCATGAAATAAGCAAAAACACGAGCCATACCACAGTTAGAAATAAAGTCTGGAATCAAACTTACTTTGTGATCGACATCTTCCATTATTGGGCCAAAAAAGATTGCCGCGTCTGCGAAAGGAACATTGGCACCACAGGAAATTACTTCTAGGCCATTGCCAATCAAACTATCAATTTGAGATTGAGTAACTAATCTGGAAGCGGCACATGGAGTGAATATTTCGGCTCCAATTGTCCATATTTTTTGATTGATTTCATCAAAAGGAATCATGTTTTCAGCAACTAGTTTGTTTCCGTCTTTGGCAATAAATAAGGCTCTTATTTCTTCGAATGAAAACCCTGCTTCATTGATTAGTCCACCATCTCTATCGATAATACCAATCACTTTAACGCCCATTTCAGCAAGGTAAAAAGCGGCAGCTGAACCTACATTTCCAAAACCTTGTACGATCGCTTTTTTTCCTTTTACTTCACCGCCATAAATAGCGTAATAATTACGAACGGCTTCAGCCACTCCAAAACCGGTTATCATATCAGCCACAGTGTATTTCTTGGAAACATCTGGGGAAAATCTTGGATTTTCTATGACTTTCACCACACCTTGGCGCAATTGTCCAATTCTGTTGATTTTGTCTGCTTCAGTTGGTTTAAAGTGCCCGTTAAACACCCCTTCTTGCGGATGCCAAACGCCACATTCTTCCGTCATTGGAATTACTTCGTGAATTTCATCAACATTTAAATCGCCGCCTGTTCCGTAATAACTTTTTAATAATGGGGATACGGCTTTATACCAGCGCTGTAAAACGCCTTTTTTTCTTGGATCGTTTGGGTCAAAATTAATTCCAGATTTGGCACCACCTATAGCTGGCCCGGAAACTGAAAATTTCACTTCCATAGTTTTTGCCAAAGACAAAACTTCATTCATATCTAATCCTTTTCTCATGCGAGTTCCACCACCGGCAGCACCACCTCGTAGAGAATTGATAACTGTCCATCCTTCAGCTTCTGTTTCCGCATCTTTCCAATGGAAAACTATCTCAGGTTCTTTATTTTCGAATTTCTTTAATAAATCTTTCATTTTTTGCGATATGTTTAATTTTGGCAAATATAAAAAATAGAATAATGTGAATTATGTATTTTTAATTTTATTTTGAAGTGTTTAAAATTTAAATAAATGGGAATTATCATCTGGTTCGGTCTAAAATAAAAGCGGTTAAAACGCCAAAAATAGAGGCAATCAAATCACTAAATAGAAACCCTTGTCCCAAAATGTAATGTCCTGGGACTGTTTTTCGAACTGCAATAATCCAACCTGATTGATACAGCTGTGAAAATTCAATTGCAAAACAAATAGCAATAGCAATCCACGCAATTTTTAGTTTTGAAGTTTTTAAAAGTAGGAATCGGATCATGAAGTATATCATTGCGGCATATAAAACGTCTCCAATACGCAATGGGATAAAAGAAAATGTTCTAGAAAATAGCCCTAGTAAAATAATTGTTAAAATTAGTATCAGGTAATTGACTCGTTGGTTTTTCATGCTCTAACAATGACACCGGAACTATGGTCTTTTTTTGCTCCTGTTACGCTACTTAGGACATTGATTTCTCCCCGTAATTTTAAAACGCCGAGCAATGCAAAAATCAATGCCTCTTTGAATTCTAAAATTTTAGCTGTTGGAATTATTAGTTTCATTTTTGGTAAATGGAATTGAATTCTCTCAAGAAGAAAATCATTGTATGCACCGCCACCAGTTATAAAAATACTGCCGTTTTTATTTGGCAAAGCCAAAGCAATTTGCAAGGCCGCATGCTCCGTGAAAGTGCGTAATTTGTCCTCAACAGCAATGGAATAACTATTGATAATAGGTAAGATAGTTTCTTTTACAAATTCGAAACCCAACGATTTGGGAGGTGTTTTTTGATAGAAATTCACTGCATTTAATTCATTCAATAGATTTTGGTTGCAAATTCCAGTTCTGGAAATACTGCCTTTATCATCATAATCCAGTCCTATTTCATTGGCATAAAAATTCAAAACAGTATTTACAGGCGAAATATCGAATGCAATTCTTTTTTTATTTTGTTCAAAGGAAACATTCGAAAAACCACCTAAATTCATGCAGTAATCATATTCAGGAAATAATATTTGATCCCCAATAGGAACCAAAGGAGCACCTTGACCTCCAAGTTGCACATCTTGAACTCTAAAATCACAAACTACAGTTTGGTGGATCAAGGATGAAATCTGGGGCAAATTACCTATTTGAAGTGTAATTCCGTTTTGCGGTTGATGTACTATTGTATGACCATGGGAACAAACGGCATCAAGATTCTTGATATCCTTTTTTTTGATGAAATCACCAATAATAACAGCTAGTAGCGAGGTGTATTCCTGATTCAGTATTTCTAGAGCCACCGCAGAGAAGGATATGGCAATTTTTAATTTGTTTAACCAATCACTTGTGTAAGAAACAGTTTCAGAAGTTACTATTTCAAATTCCCAAATATTGTTTTCTACAGTAAAGACAATGTGTGCCAAATCTATCCCGTCTAGCGAAGTTCCGGACATGACACCTACTACATTATATTTTTCTTTAAACATTGGCTAAATTTACGAAAACGTTTGAAATCTGATATTTAATAATTACTTTTGTCCACAAATTTAAGAACATTTAATTTATAATAAAAATATGGATTTTAATCTAACCGAAGAGCATTTAATGATTCAACAAGCTGCTAAAGATTTTGCAATTGCAGAATTGTTACCAGGCGTTATTGAACGGGATGAACATTCAAAATTTCCAACCGAGCAGTTGAAAATGATGGCTGATTTAGGGTTTATGGGAATGATGGTTGATCCTAAATATGGAGGTTCGGGTTTAGATAGTATTTCTTATGTTCTGGCAATGACAGAAATTGCGAAAGTTGATGCCTCCGCTGCTGTGATTATGTCCGTAAATAATTCGCTAGTTTGTGCGGGTATAGAGAAATATTGCAATGAAGAACAAAAAATAAAATATTTAGTTCCTTTGGCAAAAGGAGCGGTAATCGGTGCTTTCTGTTTATCAGAGCCTGAGGCAGGAAGTGATGCGACTTCACAAAAAACAACAGCAATAGACAAAGGAGATCATTATTTGTTAAATGGAACAAAAAACTGGATCACAAATGGTTCAACCGCTTCTACATATATTGTTATTGCTCAAACTGATGTTGAAAAAGGGCATAAAGGAATCAACGCTTTTATAGTGGAGAAAGGTTGGGCTGGATTTGATATTGGACCAAAAGAAAGAAAAATGGGAATTCGTGGAAGTGATACGCATTCGTTACTTTTTTCTGACGTAAAGGTTCCTAAAGAAAATAGAATTGGTGATGATGGATTTGGATTTGCTTTTGCAATGAATGTTTTAAATGGTGGAAGAATAGGTATTGCATCCCAAGCTTTAGGAATTGCAACTGGAGCGTACGAAATTGCTTTAAAATATTCTCATGAAAGAAAAGCATTTGGTAAAGAAATTTTCAATCATCAAGCGATTGCTTTTAAACTTGCCGATATGTATGTGAAAGTAACTGCTGCAAGATTATTAGTGATGAAAGCAGCTTGTGAGAAAGATGAAGGTAAAGATATTGCACATTCTGGTGCTATGGCAAAATTATATGCGTCAGAAATAGCTTTAGAAGTGGCAAACGAAGCGGTTCAAATTCATGGTGGGAATGGTTATGTTGCTGAATATCATGTAGAACGTATGATGAGGGATTCTAAAATTACACAAATTTACGAAGGAACTTCTGAAATACAGCGAATCGTAATTTCAAGAGGATTGGTATAGTAAGAAACAAATTATAATTATTAAAAACCCTTTTCAATTTCGGTTGGGAAGGGTTTTGTTCATTAAATCAAGTTTTAAATATTGGGATTAGTCTTAAATTGGAAAATAGCTTTGCTTTGAGTAATGGTACGATTGTCTAAGAAGAGCGGTTTTAATCGACTTTAAAGTTTAAAACTAAATCATGTGATGAGCCTTTTTGGTATTCGTCAAAAGTTTAAAAATTGAATTTTATAGGAGTACTAGTACTACTTTTTAGATTTTTAGGATTTGGCCTTTAGCACTTATAGTAGCGCGGGGAGAAGCTAAAATGACTACGGATTTATTATTGGTGTGATTTTTGTTCTGCTGCACATGCTTAAAATGAAGTTAAAATGGGGATAGTGTACTTTTTATTTTGGTACTAATTCCCTTTCTTTGTTGCAATATCGTGGTTTATAAGATAAAACTGTCGGCTCAAATTTGTTGATTTAAAATATAAATATGCTAATACCCTCTATTAAAAATAGCTTAAATGAACTAATTGATTTGCTGAATCAATTGTCCCAAAAAGAATATTCAAATTCTTGTGCGGAATTAAGTAATGCAACTATTGGAGAACACACCAGACATATTATTGAGATGTTTCAGTGCTTAGAAAATCGATATGATTGTGGTGTTGTTAATTATGATACTAGAGAACGAAATAGTCGCATTCAAACGGATACTGCTTTTGCTATCGAAAATATTGTGATGATTCAACAAAATGTGGATAAAAAAAATAAGAAAATTGAGCTGTTACAAGTTATTGATGACGAAGAAATTTGGATTGAAAGTAATTATTTTAGAGAGTTACTTTATAATTTGGAACATTGTATTCATCATCAAGCATTGATAAAAGTAGCTATTTTACAATGTGAAACCGTTACTGTTAATCCTGATTTTGGTGTTGCTCGCTCTACAATAGAATATAGGAAGCAATGTGCACAGTAAGTTTTGTAACCACAAAGGATAAAATTATCATTACCTCTAATCGGGATGAAAAAATAGTGCGACCTAGCGCTATTCCACCTAGACTCTATACAATAAATGGGAATGATCTTATTTTTCCAAAGGATCCGTTAGCAGGTGGAACTTGGTTTGTTACTAGAGCAGACGGAACGATTTTAGTGCTGTTAAATGGCGCTGATGAAAAGCATAAAGTACAACTGCCGTATCGAAAAAGTAGGGGTTTGGTTGTTTTAGATGTGATCAGCAGCTTTTCGCCAAAGGATTTCTGGAACGACATTGATTTAGAAAAGATAGAACCGTTTACTTTAGTTTTGTTTCAAAATAAGATGCTTTTTCAATTGCGATGGAACGGAAAGGAGAAAGAAACCACATCTTTGGATATTAAAAAAAATCACATTTGGTCATCATCTACTTTATATCCGTTGGCCATTCGAGAAAAACGCTCGAATTGGTTTCATACTTTTGTGGATCAGAATTCGGAGATTTCAGTATCAACAATGTATGGTTTTCATCGCCACACGGAGTCCGGAAATAATGAAAACGGCCTTGTGATTAATAGGAATGACGAGTTGAAAACGTTAAGCATCACACAATCCGTGTTAGAAAATAACAAAGTCAGTATCTTTCACTATGATTTGATTGCCCAACAGGAGTATTCTTCGTCATTTATCACCGTTTAATAACTATAGTATGAAACTATTTTTTCATAAAATTACGCATTGGGAATACTGGCCTTTCCAGATTGTATATATTCCTATTTATTTTTTATGGTCCTATTATTCCCTCAAGGCAAAGTCAATTTTTTTCTTCAATGCCTGTAATCCAACCATCAAGAATGGAGGTTTTATGATGGAGTCCAAAAAAGAAATTTACGATTTGATTCCACAACAGTATTTCCCGAAAACGGAATTAATAAAAGAGGGAACTGATCTTCAAAACGTTTTGAATGTTATCACAAAAGCAAAAATAAAATACCCTTTGATTGCAAAACCCGATATAGGTCTGCGTGGTTCTGCAGTAAAAAAAATCAATTCAATAGCCGATTTAGAAGAATATACACAGAAAGCAAATTTCGATTATGTGGTTCAGGATTTAATTCCATTTGATAATGAAGTTGGCATTTTCTATGTTCGTTATCCTCATGAAAAAACGGGTAGAATTACAGGTATCGTATCAAAGGAATTTCTGATTGTCATTGGTGACGGCTTTTCAACGGTAGAAGAATTGATTAAAGAAAATCCGCGATATGAATTACAACTGCCCGTTTTAAAGCAGGAATATGGTCGAAAACTACTCGATATTCTACCTGTAGGGGAGAAATTGAATTTGGTGCCTTATGGGAATCATGCTCGAGGCGCAAAATTCATTGATGGAAGTCATTGGATAACTCCAAAATTAACACAGACTATAAACGAAATGTGTTTGCAAATTCCAGGTTTCTATTTTGGTAGATTGGATGTAATGTACCATACTATCGTAGAACTGGAGCAAGGACTTAATTTTTCAGTTGTAGAACTAAATGGCGCTGGGAGTGAACCCACTCACATATACGACCCAAAGCATTCTTTGTTTTTTGCTTGGAAAGAACTCGCACGGCATATTACGTATATGTATGAAATAAGCGCAGCGAACCATAAAAAGGGTGCTTGCTATTTACTGCATAAGGAAGGCATGAAAGAATATAAAATGCACTTAGAACAAAGCAATAAAATTGTAAATTTTTAAAGTAATGAAGGAATTAAAGAACATTTTTATTGGTTTTTTAGTGAGCTTTATTGGTTCCATACCGTTAGGATATTTGAATTTGATCGGTTTCGAAATATATGTCAAACTTGGCATTAATAGCTTGTTTTTGTTTTTAGCTGGAGTCATTTTTGTGGAGATGTTCGTGATTTATTTTACATTACAATTTGCAAAGCAATTGGTTAGTAATAAGAAATTAATGAAGATCATTGATTTTTGTGCTATTTTCTTTCTCTTAATTTTAGCGTATTCGTTTTTTGCTAGCGCTAATCAGCCAATAGAACAACAAGGAATAGTAGAAAAATATGCGACGTATTCTCCTTTTTTAATTGGTGTTTTTTTGAGCGCTATTAATTTTCTTCAAGTACCATTTTGGACCGGATGGAATCTCTATTTGATGAATGGGAATTATATTTCAATTGTAAATAAAGACAAAGTGTATTATATTGCAGGAACTTTGGTAGGTACATTTATGGGGATGCTTGGTTTAATTTTGATTTTAAACACATTAGCTCAAAATACAAGTAGCTTTTCTATGTATGTAATCCCAGTCGTAATTCCGTTCTTTTTTGTGGTTTTGGCTGTTGTTCAAATAGTCAAAGTTTATAGAAAACATTATCGAAATAAAACGGAATTATAAAAGTGTAATTCTAATTCACAGCTGTCTTTATTAATACTAATTCTTTTCAATTATGAAAAAACTTTTTCTTTTACTCCCATTTCTTTTCTTATGTTGCAAACCTTCTTCTGTAGTTGTAAAGGATGCTGCAAATAGTGTTCCATCGCATCTCGCGTATACGGTGCAGCAAAAGGATGTTGCTAAAACGTTACAATATTTAGCTTCAGATGAATTGGAAGGAAGGGAAACTGGACAAGCAGGGATGGTAAAAGCTGCGGATTATTTAGAGCAATTTTTTAAAGATAATAGGGTAAAGCCCTATTTCAAATCGTATCGGGATACACTTTCCACTTTCAAGGGTACTGCGTTTAATGTTGTTGGTTATGTTGAAGGTACTGATGCTGTTCTAAAAAATGAATTTATAATTCTAAGCGCGCATTATGATCATATTGGAATAGATAAAAAAGGGGTGAATGGAGATTTTATTAATAATGGTGCCAATGATGATGCCTCAGGAACAACCGCAGTTGCCGAAATGGCAAAGTATTTCAGTAGTGCCAAAAATAATAAACGTAGCATTCTTTTTGTGTTTTTTACAGGAGAAGAAAAGGGATTATTAGGGTCTAAACATTTAGCCAAGAAATTGAAAGCACAGGATTTTAAACTCTATGCGCAGTTCAATATTGAGATGATTGGTGTCCCAATGAAAAGAGATTATTTAGCTTATATTACGGGTTTTGATAAGTCGAATATGGCTGGGAAAATAAATGAATATACTGGAAAAAACACGATTGGTTTTCTTCCAAAGGAAGCTGAATTTCAACTCTTTTACAGATCTGATAACTTCTCTTTTTATGATGTTTTCAAAGTTCCTTGCCAATCGGTTAGTACTTTCGATTTTGAGAATTTTGAATTCTATCATCATGTTTCAGATGATTTTAAAGCAATGGACATTCCACACATGACATCCTTTATACAAGAATTATTGCCTGCTGTAGCACAAATGGCAAACACACCTACTCAAGAAATAATAATGCTTAAATAAGATAAGAAACGGATTGCTTCATATCATAAGCCAAAATATAATAGTCATTAGTGTTGAATTGAAAATCGCCTATAATAGTCCATTTTAGCTTTTCGGTATGCGCTTTGGTGGAGGGGATATTAATTTTGTTAATGAAGGTCAAACTCAAAGGGTATTTTTGCGACAGGTTTATTCTCATTAACTCAAAAAGGGAAGTTATTAATCCCTTTCCACGGTAGTCCTTATGAATACAAACGGGTCCATATTGGAAACTATTGGTGGTAGTGATCTTAAAATCTAAAAAAGTTAGTTTGGGAAAAAGGGAATTCATATAGTTAAAAATGGGCCATTGATTGAAGAATTCCCAACTACCGGCAAAAATATACCCAATGATTTTGTTGTTATCTTTTGCTAGGAACAATTCTTCTTTTTGGATAACTTCGGTAAGTTGTTGTACTGTAAATGGCGTGGTAACAAATCCAAAAGCTTTTTCTTCTTCGGATAAATTAGTGACAAGGTATAAATCTTGTAGTGCCAAAACGCCTTCAATATCACTTATTTTTGCGATTTGGAATGTGATAATTTCTCTCATTTTCTGATAATTCGATGGTTAGGATTTTGAATCAAAAATAATGAATTTTATAATAAAATTTTAATTTCATTGCCGTAATAATCTTGGCGTAAAGCAGTACTTTTTTGTTGGTTTTGTTTATTTTTGTTTCATGAAAAATATTATTATCACAGGAACAAGTAGGGGGATAGGATTTGAATTGGCCTTGCTATTTGCAGCTGCCGGTCATCAGGTGCTTGCTATTTCTAGAAAAATTCCTCAGGCGTTATTGGGGAACGAAAATATTACTTGTCTTTCGGTTGATTTATCCAATGAATTGGAATTAGATAGAGTAAGTAGTTTTCTTTCTAAGTCGTGGAAACAAGTAGATGCCGTCATTCATAACGCAGGAAGTTTATTGTTGAAACCTTTTCTAGAAACAACCCAAGAGGATTTCGAAAATATCTATAAAGTAAATGTCTTTGGAGTCGCTAATTTGACACGTATTTGTTTGCCGTACCTACATAAAGGAAGCCATGTAGTAACGATTAGTTCTATGGGCGGAATTCAGGGAAGTTTGAAGTTTGCTGGATTGGCGGCTTATAGTTCGAGTAAAGGAGCCGTGATTACATTATCAGAATTACTGGCAGAAGAATACAAAGATCGTGGAATTTCATTCAACGTTTTAGCGTTAGGATCAGTGCAAACTGAAATGCTAGCTGAAGCTTTTCCAGGCTATCAAGCACCTATATCAGCAAGTGAAATGGCAAATTATATTTATGATTTTACGTTGAACGGTAATAAATATTTCAATGGAAAAGTGTTGCAAGTTTCTTCAACTAATCCGTAACTCCTATTTGTTTTGAGCGAAACCTTAGCCAGATACATTCCCGAGCATGCGGTAAAACCCGTTTTCGAACTTATTGTTGCCAATCAAGTGCATCTTAAGATTGTCAACGAGCGCCAGACGCGTCATGGAGATTATCGAAAAGGACTGAATGGAAAGCATGAAATTACGGTAAACTCAAACCTGAATAAATACAAGTTTTTGATCACCTTGATTCATGAGATTGCGCATTTGGTGGCCTTTGAGAAATTTGGGCGAAACATTAAGCCGCATGGAAATGAATGGAAATATTCTTTCCAAAGGTTAATGATTCCATACATTCGTCCGGAGATTTTTCCTAATCATTTATTGCCTTTACTGGCGAGACATTTCAAAAATCCAACAGCCAGCAGCGATACAGATGCTAATTTGGCTTTGGCACTGAAGCAATTTGATCAGCAAAATGATAAAAATTACGTTTTTGAAATTCCTTACGGCAGTGTTTTCCGAATCCAAAATGGAAAGATTTTCAAGAAAATAGCCGTTAGAACCAAACGTTTTGAATGCCTTGAAATGAGTTCTGGAAAAACGTATTTATTCAATCCCAATGCTGAGGTGGAGTTGTTGAAATCAAGCTAGGTTTTTACTCTTTCAAATACGCTTCTCTTACTTTTTTGAATAAATTAGAAGAATAAACAAAATCAACAACCGATTGATTATCTGTTTTAAAGATTTCTTCTTTAGTTCCTTCCCAAGCTTTTAAACCGTCTTTAAGGAATAAGATTCGCTCTCCAATTTCCATCACAGAGTTCATATCATGGGTGTTTATGACTGTTGTGATGTTGTACTCTTCCGTGATTTCTTTGATCAAATTATCAATCAAAATTGCTGTATTGGGATCTAAACCAGAGTTAGGTTCGTCGCAAAATAAGTATTTAGGTTTGTTTACGATGGCACGAGCAATAGCAACACGTTTTTGCATCCCTCCAGAAATTTGAGAAGGTAATTTTCCATGTGCGTCTGTTAATGCTACTCTTTCTAGCACAAAATCAACACGTTCTTTTATTTTAGCTTTGTTGTCTTTGGTAAACATTCGTAATGGGAATCCAACATTTTCAGCTACAGTCATCGAGTCAAACAGAGCACTTCCTTGAAATACCATTCCAATTTCCGTTCTAAGCTCTCTCTTTTCATTAGGATCTAATTCGGAGTAAATTCTTCCATCAAAACATATTTGACCTGATTCAGGTGTGTGAATACCCAAAAGACTTTTTAATAAAACTGTTTTTCCAGAGCCACTTTGTCCAATAATTAAATTGGTTTTTCCAGTTTCAAATACGGTCGAAATGCCTTTAAGAATTTTGTTTCCGTTAAATGATTTTTCTATATTTTTAATTTCTATCATGAGCCTAGTAACAGTTGTGTTAATATGTAATTAAAAAGTATAATGGAAACGGATGTCCAAACAAAGGAAACGGTGCTCGCTTTCCCTACTTCAAGTGCGCCACCTTTCATGTAATAGCCGTGAAATGAAGGTATGGTTGCTAATAGCATGGCAAAAATTAATGTTTTTATGAAGGCATAAACAATATGAAACGGAATAAAGTCCATTTGAGTTCCATTTATAAATTCAGCGCTTGAGATAAAGCCGCCATAAACACCCGCCATCCATCCACCGAGAACGCCTAGAAACATAGCGATTCCAATAAGAAATGGATATAACAATAAGGCTATTATTTTTGGGAATACAAGATAATTTAAGGAGTTTACCCCCATTACTTCTAAGGCATCAATTTGTTCCGTAACCCTCATCGTTCCTATGCTTGAAGTGATAAAGGAACCCATTTTCCCAGCCATAATAACGGAAATAAAAGTGGGAGCAAACTCTAATATTACGGATTGTCGGGTTGCAAAGCCAATAAGGTATTTAGGAATCAAAGGATTCGTTAAATTTAATGCTGTTTGAATGGCAACAACTCCTCCTACGAAGAAAGAAATGAAAGCAACAATACCAAGAGAATCGATAATTAAGTCATCAATTTCCTTGAAAATAAGATTTTTCATTACAGACCATTTGGTTTGTTTATTGAAAATTTCTTTCAGCATTAAGAAGTATCTTCCTATTTGCGTTATATAGCGAATGAGCATCATAAGTTTTGCGAATATGGGCTAAATTACAAAAAATGTTAGGAGTTATCTCTTTTGGTTCAGCAGTTTTTTGATTTTGTTGGCTAAAAAAGCTTTTGTTTCATTTTCTTCAAACGGTATTTTCGAATGAATTTTGCTTGTTCGGTTGTTACTAATAAAGGCGTTTGGGCCGCTTTAGCTTTCCAGAAACCTTTGATGTAATCTATAAAAAGCAGCGGTTTTTTCTTCATTATCGCTAGTTTTGCCGAAGCTATGGAAGTGATAAGGAATCCGTAGCCTAAAGTATAAAATGCTTCTCCTTGTTTGTATCGGGCTGTTTTGTTGTAGTTTGCTCCGGTTGGTTTCAGATGTTTTACAATTAATGAAGCATCCGTAACGACTTTCCATCCGTAAAATTTCGAGAGTAATTCATCGACGGTATCCCAACCCATTGCTGGCTTCAAATTGCCTATTTGTAGAAAACATTCTTTTCTGTAGGCTTTGAAGGCGCCCCTAATGTGGTCTTTATCAGTTAGATTTTCTAGAATCCAAGAGCCATTTTTCTCGATATACGCAAATCCACCAACCATTCCTATGGTGGCATCTTTTTCGAAAGTATTTAAAATAGTTTCAAAATAATTGTTGGGTAGAATTAAATCTGCATCTAGCTTTACAATGACATCGTAATTGTCGTCCAATGTTTCAAAGCCTTTTTGAAAAGCTTGAATGACTTTGCTCCCTGGCAAATGTATCGCTTCAGAACTCTTATTAACTAAAGTAATGAACGGATTTTCTTTAGCGAAAGAAGTTACAATTTGGGCCGTTTTATCTGTTGAATTGTCATTGACAACAACTACTTTTTTAGGTAAAACGCTTTGCGAAATCAAAGAATCTAACGTTAAAGCAATAAAATCTTCTTCGTTATGCGCCGGAATGACAATGTAGTAATTCATTATTTTATTTTTTCGGCATAAACGATATAATATCTTGGTGTGAATTTTCGAAGTAATGGTCGAATTCCAAGTTTCTTTACCGGATTGGTCCACTTTTCTCGATCTATTATTTTCCAACCGGTTTTTTCCAAAAGCCAATCGAGTTGCCAATCTTCAAATTCATGGTAATGTCTGTCCCATAAATCTGTTTTGCTTCTATAGGCTGGGGAAAACCAAAGACGCATGGGAATGGATATAAATAGTTTCTCGGATTTTATTTCTCTTAAAATAGTGAAAGGATTTAAAAGATGTTCAAAGATCTCGAAAGCAGTTACCACAGTCGTTCTTTCAGATTGAAATACTGATTGATCTAGGTCTAAATCTTCACCAGTTGTGTTTTTAACATTGAAACCTTCTGCCTTCATGATTTTAGAAAAAGGGTTTTCAACACCTAAATCTAATATGGTCTCTGAATTTGACACGTGTTTTTTTAGAAATTCTAAAGTATGTTTGAATCTTTTATTGGGAAACGTTTTCTCGTACATGTTTATTTATTTTGCGCAATCCTCAAGCTTCGGGAATGAAGCCACAAATATAGTAATAAAAGTGTTTTTTGGTATTGTTTTTTAGCCCTGATGGAAATGAAAATCCCGGAGCGGCAAAAGGTAGTTTTTCAGGGTGCAAAAAGCGACTAAAAGAAGCTTTCTTGCACCCTAGAAAAACAAGTTTTGTAGTGAGGAATTGTAATGTACAGCAGGAATAGCTCCTACTACAAATTAATATCTATAAATAAATGCGTTGATGTTCATTCCTGCTCCTACAGACGCAAAAATCATAACATCCCCTTTGTGTATTTCTTGATTCTGGATTTCGCCGCGAATTAACAAATCAAAAAGAGTAGGAACGGTAGCCACACTGCTATTTCCTAGTTCATGAATGCTCATAGGCATAATGTCTTTAGGAACTGACTTGTTGTAAAGTTTGTAAAAGCGGTGGATTATGGCTTCATCCATTTTTTCATTGGCTTGGTGAATGAGTATTTTTTTCACATCGTCAATACCTAATCCACTTTTGTCTAAACAACTTTTCATGGCTGCTGGAACGTGATTAAGAGCGAATTCATATATTTTGCGCCCGTACATTTTTATATAGCGGGTGTCTGGGTCTAAATCAGGATTGTAGGATTTGCCAAAAAACAAATAGCCTGCTTCGTCATTTGCATAAGTGGCACTTTCATAGGCCAATAATCCCGTTTCATCATCTGAAGCCTCAATAATAGAAGCTCCTGCGCCATCAGAATAGATCATGGAGTCTCTATCATGAGCATCAACTACTCTGGATAACGTTTCTGAACCTATAACCAAACAGCGCTTTGCCATTCCAGATTTGATGAATGCATTGGCTTGAAGTACGCCTTCAATCCATCCTGGGCATCCAAAAAGAATGTCATACGCGACGCATTTTGGATTTTTTATTTGTAATTTATGTTTAACACGGGTAGCCAAACTTGGAAGCATGTCGGATTGGGTTGTGCCGTATTTTACATCGCCAAAGTTATGAGCGAAGATGATGTAATCGATTGTTTCGGGGTCAATTCCAGCATTTTTAATGGCTTTTTGAGAAGCTAAAAAAGCTAGATCGGAGGAGTTTAAATGATCTTCAGCATAGCGCCTATGCTCAATTCCAGTTATGCCTTTAAATTTATTGATGACTATTTCATTTGGATAGCCAAAAGCTGTTCCATCCTCGTTTAAAAAAACATGTTCGCTAAAATCTGTATTACTTACTTTTTTCTCAGGAATATAGCTTCCTATTCCAGCTATTTTTATTTTCATTGCGTTAATTTTCCAAATTTTAGGCTAATTTAATCATTAAAAAATAATTACAGCTACAAAATTTACTATGCATGCATATAATTACGAAATAATAACTTATTGGCAAAAATTTTGATTATTTTATTACGAAATTGAAGTTTTTGTGTGATATTTATTTCTTAAATCTTTTAAGCGAAAAAAAGTGATTTTTTTAAATTTTGAATTAAAAGTATTTTAATTCACTTTTATTTTTGAAGTCAAAAAAAAATGTCCCGATTTCTCGAGACATTTTAAGTTGCAATTTAACTTTCTATATACGCTTCAATTGGCGCACAGGAACAATTTAAATTTCTATCTCCATACGCTTCGTCGACTCTACGTACGGTAGGCCAGAATTTATTTTCGGCAATGTATTCTAATGGGAAGGCTGCGGCTTCACGACTGTAAGGAAAATTCCAGTTGTCTGTGGTGGCCATCATTAAAGTGTGGGGTGCGTTTTTTAAGATATTGTTTGGATTGTCTAAAGTAGCCGTTTCAATTTCTTTTCTTATGGCAATCATCGCGTCACAAAAACGATCTAATTCTTCTAAGTTTTCACTCTCTGTTGGTTCAATCATCATTGTTCCAGCAACTGGGAAGGAAACTGTAGGTGCATGGAAACCATAATCCATCAATCGTTTAGCAATATCAGTTACTTCAATTCCTTTTTCTTTAAATGGACGGCATTCAATAATCATTTCATGTGCTGCGCGACCCATTTCTCCTGAATATAACGTGTCGTAGTGACCGTTTAATTTTTCCTTGATATAGTTTGCATTTAAAATCGCATATTCCGTAGATTGTCTCAAACCTTCGGCACCTAACATACAGATGTAACCATAAGATATCAGACAAACTAATGCAGAACCCCAAGGAGCAGCAGATATTGCAGTAATTGCATTTTCTCCGCCTGTTGGTATCACTGGATTTGTAGGTAAGAAGGGAACTAATTGTGGTGCCACACAGATAGGTCCTACACCTGGTCCGCCACCGCCATGAGGAATAGCAAATGTTTTATGCAAATTCAAGTGACATACGTCAGCGCCAATAGTTGCGGGATTTGTCAATCCAACTTGAGCATTCATATTAGCACCATCCATATAAACTTGTCCACCATTATCGTGAATCAATTGTGTAATTTCTTTGATTGCACTTTCAAATACACCGTGAGTGGAAGGATAGGTTACCATCAAACAAGCGAGGTTGTCCTTGTGTAAAATAGCTTTCTCTCGTAAATCGTCTACATCAATGTTTCCGTTTTCTAATGTTTTAGTAACAACAACTTTCATTCCTGCCATAGCTGCCGATGCTGGATTTGTTCCGTGCGCCGATGATGGGATTAAAGCAATGTTTCTATGATGGTCTCCTCTTGAAAGGTGGTAAGCACGAATCACCATTAATCCGGCATATTCTCCTTGCGCACCTGAGTTAGGTTGTAATGTTGTTCCAGCAAAACCAGTTATTACATTTAACTGTTGTTCTAGTTTAGCTAACATTTCTTGGTATCCTTGTACTTGATCCAATGGTGCAAAAGGATGAATGTTATTCCATTGTGGCATACTTAAAGGCAACATTTCTGAAGCTGCATTCAGTTTCATGGTGCATGAACCTAAAGAAATCATGGAATGATTCAAGGCTAAATCTTTTCTTTCTAGCATTTTGATGTAGCGCATCAAAGCGGTTTCAGAATGGTATTTGTTGAAAACATCGTGCGTTAAAAAAGTAGATGTTCTGTTTACATTTTCTGGAAAATGATTGGTTTCAGATAGTGTTTCAATCAGAGTCAGTGCAGTCCCATTTGCAGAAGCGAATACAGCAACAATTTTATTTAAATCAGTGATGCTTGTCGTTTCATTTAAAGAAATTGAAATCGTATTGTCGTCTATATAGTAGAAATTAATTTCGTTTTCTTCGGCAATCGCTTTTACTTTTTTGGCATCAGCCTTAACAACAATGGTGTCGAAGAAAGCGGTATTCGTTTGTTGATACCCTGATTGTTCTAATGCATTTGCTAAAGTTGCTGCAGATGCATGTACTTTATCAGCAATATACTGTAAGCCTTTTGGTCCGTGATACACAGAATACATTCCAGCCATAACGGATAATAAAACTTGAGCAGTACAAATGTTTGAGGTTGCTTTGTCTCTTTTAATGTGTTGCTCGCGCGTTTGCAGTGCCATACGTAGTGCACGATTTCCATCTGTATCTACTGTTACACCGATGATTCTGCCTGGCATGCTTCTTTTGTATTCGTCTTTTGTAGCAAAATAAGCTGCATGTGGTCCGCCATAACCTAACGGAATTCCAAAACGTTGTGTAGTTCCAAGTACCACTGCAGCGCCCATTTCTCCTGGAGGAGTTAATTTTACTAAACTCAAAATATCAGCAGCAACCGCTACTTTAATTTCGTTTTCAGCAGCTTTTGCGATAAAATCAGTGTAGTCGTTAACTTGTCCAAATTTTCCAGGATATTGAAGGATTGCTCCAAAATATTCCGATGAAAAATCAAATTCTTCATGATTTCCAATTACTAATTCAACTCCAATTGGAGAGGAACGCGTTTGTAAAACCGATAAAGTTTGAGGAAATATTTCTTCGGAAACGAAGAATTTATTCGTTTTGTTTTTCTTTTGATCACGGGAACGCACATCAAAAAGGAGCGCCATAGCTTCAGCAGCAGCAGTTCCTTCATCTAATAAGGAAGCGTTAGCAATTTCCATTCCAGTTAATTCGATAACCATGGTTTGAAAATTCAAAATCGCTTCGAGACGACCTTGGGCTATTTCTGCTTGATACGGTGTGTAAGCAGTGTACCAACCTGGGTTTTCAAAAACATTTCTTTGGATTACTGCAGGAATAATTGCAGCGTTGTATCCTAAGCCTATATAAGATTGAAAAACTTTATTTTTATTTCCTAATTTTTGAATGTGATTTGCAAACTCATATTCGGTCATTGCCGGTTCTAAATCTAAATCCGATTTTAAACGAATGTCACTTGGAATAGTTTCATCAATCAATTGATTCAGAGTTGCTGCGCCAATTGTCTTCAACATGTGTTCTAAATCATTTTCTCTTGGGCCAATGTGTCTTAATGCAAAAGCGTCTGTTTTCATTGTATATAAAATGGGTTGTGTGTTTCTTGTTTTAAAAGGCTGTAAAATTAAATATTAATATGCTATTAATAGCCTTTTTTAACGTGATTTTCTGTGAATTTTTCAACTAAAAGCCGTTCTTATTAACACTTTGATTAATTTTGTCTAATGAGGGTTTTTAAACTAATAATCGATTTTTATATTAAAGGCAGTATTCACGTGGGTTTATCGTGCTATGCCTTAGTAAGAATGACCCAACACATGTTCCACATTTCTTATGAGGACTCCATTGCACACTTTGCTTTTTTTGGAATTGTCGTTGGATACAATTTTGTTAAATACGATGCATTAGCCCGAGCAAAAAAAATTCAAATGCGGAACGAACTAAAAGCAATTGCGCTGTTTAGTTTTTGTTGTTTTATTTTAGTAGGTTATTATTTTTTTCAATTGCAACGAGTTACTCAAATTGCAGCTGTTATTTTTTTAAGTATCACATTATTATATACACTTCCTTTTTTTCCTACTAAAAGGAATGCTAGAAATTGGGCTGGGGTAAAAATTTATATTGTGGCTCTGTGTTGGGTAGGAGTGACTTTGGGTTTGCCCATATTAAATGCGGAGATACCTATAACAGCAGATTTTTATCTAAAATGTTTACAACGGTTTATTCTTATTTTTGTTTTGGTGCTTGTTTTTGAAATCATTGATTTGGCAAACGATGATCCGCATTTAAAAACCGTTCCACAACAAATAGGGGTGAGGCGAACCAAACTATTAGGACTGTTGCTTTTGCTTCCTTTTTATTTTTTGGAATTTTTAAAAAGTAATTTTGATAAAAACCAATTAGTAGTCAACTTGCTGCTAGTGATTATGATTTCATTATTTCTAATTTTTGCCAATGATAAACGATCGAAATATTACACCTCTTTTTGGGTAGAAAGTATTCCAATCGTCTGGTGGATGTTGCTGGTTTTAGGGTAAAAAGTAAATAGTGGTGCGTGCGTTCGTCAATAGCACTGAAAGAGTGGTGAAGAGGGTCATTTTAGTGGTTCAATACGTTACTTCATATTGTCCACTTTTTGTAAATTACTTGCTTTCAGCTAATTCTTTCAACACCTTGTTTCTTGCCAAAACGAAATTTATCATGTGATTTTTTAGAAACAAAAAATCAAATAATTCGCCAAAAACACCGTAAGGAACTTCATAATGTATTTTGTCTTTCATTACTGTCAGGCCATTCTTTTCTATGAAAAGATGTTCATGTCGGAATGATTTGAATTTCCCGTCCTCCATCTCATCTACAAAATAATCGTATAAGTTCATGGCGGTTATTCGGCTTTTGTGAGTCAGGTAAAAACCAAAATGTTTTCCGCGCCAAGTCACTGTTTCATTATAGTTGATCAAGCCGGAAGTGATGCCGTCGATAGCCGTTTCTTTTGTAGGACTAGCTGATTTTTGGTGTACATCGATGTCTCTGGAAATATCAAAAACAGTTTGTATTGGGGCATTTATTTTAGTCCTAATTTTTATTCGGGTCATTAAAATTATAATTTTCGTTTGTCTTCAATAGTTATTTTGGAGCCAATAGCTAGAAATACGGAAGTTGGTTCTAAATTAGCAATAAATGCAAATTCCTTCCCGTATACACCTTCAAAATCTATTTTAGAGTTATTCTTCGTTACTTCAAATTGTTGCCATCTGGGATGTGTGACTTGGTACTCAAAAGTTTCATTTTCATTTATTTTGGTATACCCAAAGTAGTGTTCTGTAATAAATTCAGCTTCTGAATCCGGTTCAATTGCAATGGGCGTCTTGTCCGTTGTTACATGAATGGTATTCCAATTGTTACGGACTTTCCATTGGTATATAAATTCTCTTGACTTTTCATTGACTGTTAAAGTGTGTTTCATGGGTAACGTGCTGTAGTGCTCATTATAAAACGTATTGGCAATAAATGAAATGGCGTATTTCGGAACAATTTCGCTTATAAAAACGGCCCCTCTTTTCCATACTCCATTTTCAAAACGCCTCACATAAAACCGAAGATTGACTTCCTCAAAATCACTATGGAAGGGAATTTTGATTCCTAGAACACGCACCTTTTCAAAAAGAAACCCAATAAAACTGACGTAGCATTTGCCGTTCCAAAAATCGAGTTCGGTTCCTTTTGGGACATATTTTTGTAAAATTTGAGGATCAACCTCATAATTAATCATGGCTAAATTATTCCACTCTGCTTTTAAAAAACTCATTTTATTGTAGGTTTTATTTTTTTAATTATTCTAAAATTTATCAAAGAATCCGAACCATTGTACTTTGGTTTTCAGAAATTTATGATTAAACAATTTCACTTTTTTCAATAAAGCTTCCAGTTTTGGATCTTGTTCTTTAAAGCGTTCGTAAAGTGCTATCGTCAATTTTATTTTCGCTTCGAAAAGTACATTTCGTTACTTTTAGTGTTACTTTTTTATTATAAGTGTCTTTTTTCGAAAAATAAGCAAAGTATTTTAGGAATCGGAACTACCGAAATAATTCCTTTACCTCATTAATATCAAACGATTTTTTCTCGTCGTCGATCGAAATAATACTCGAAGCTACATTTTTCTTTTTTTGTTGCAATGAAACAATTTTTTCTTCGATTGTATCTTTACAAATCATGCGGTATGCCATTACTTTTTTGGTTTGTCCAATGCGATAACAGCGATCAATGGCTTGGTTTTCAACGGCAGGATTCCACCAAGGATCTAAAATGAAAACATAATCTGCTTCGGTTAGATTTAGTCCGGTTCCACCAGCTTTGAGGCTAATGAGAAAGACCCGAACATCGGCATTATTTTGAAAATTCTCGACTCGCTCTTGTCTGTTGGACGTTTTTCCGTCTAAATATTCATAATGAATGTGGTCTTCTTCTAGTCTCGTTTTTACGATTTGAAGCATTTTGACAAACTGTGAAAAAACTAAAATTTTATGATTTCCCGTTTTTTCTTTGATGTTTTCCATTAATGCCTCGAGCTTTACCGAATAATTCCCAAAGTCCTCATCAGTCGGAATTAGCGCGGTCGAATTGCAAATTTGCCGGAGTTTAGTTAAACCTTCTAAGATGTAAATTTGTGATTTTTCGACGCCATTTTCATCAATTTTATTCATTAAATAATCACGGTATTTATTTTTGAAGGTGTTGTAAACCGCACGTTGCTCTTTTTCCATTTCACAAAAAATGATGCTTTCTGTTTTTTCTGGCAATTCGGTGGCAACTTGTTCTTTGGTTCTTCGCAACATAAAAGGCGTAATAATTTTACTCAAAATTTGCGAAGCGTCAACATCTTTTTCTTTGTCTATGGCATCCGAAAAATTATTTTTAAAATGCGTCATATTACCCAGTAATCCAGGGTTCAAAAAGTTAAGTTGTGCATACAAATCAAAAGTGTTATTTTCTATTGGTGTTCCCGTAAGTGCAATTCTGTTATACGAATTCAACAATCTGACGGCTTTGTATCTCTTCGAATTTGGGTTTTTTATCGCTTGACTTTCGTCTAAAACAATATAATTAAATTTAAAATCTTTCAAAAACGCAATGTCGTTCAGCAAAGAGCCATAAGTGGAAATAATTAAATCGTACTTGTTGAAATTATCTTTATTTTCAAGTCTGTTTCCACCCGTAAAAGTAAGCATCTTCAGGGTTGGACAAAACTTTTCTATTTCATTTCTCCAGTTAAAAATTAATGAGGTTGGAGCAATAATTAGGGAAGGTTGATTCTTAGGATTTGTCACTTTCAAATGTTGTAAAAATGCAATAGTTTGCAAGGTCTTCCCTAATCCCATATCGTCTGCCAAACAACCGCCCAATTGGTTTTTATCTAAAAAAGCGAGCCAGTTTAGTCCGTGGTGTTGGTAATCTCGGAGTTTTGCTTTTATCCCTTTTGGAATTGGAATAGTTTCAATTTCAGAAATGTTTTGTAAACGCATTTTCTTGTTGTACAGCTCTTCCAGAAATGCAGGTTTGGTATCCATTTCCTCATACAGTTCTTCAATGATTCCGAACTGATAATTCGACATTTCTATGCCGTTTTTCTTGACTTCACCAGTCTTGAAATAGTTAGCAAATTTTTTCATCCATTCCTCTGGAAGAATTCCCAGTGTTCCATCACCAAGCGCAACATAATTTGATTTTTTCAAAAAGGCCTTCTGTAACTCCTTAATGTTTACTTTTTGATTGCCAAAACTAATGTCGATTTCAATATCAAACCAATCAATATCCGATTTTAAATTGACTCGGATTACGGGTTTGTTCAAATTAAATTTGAATGATTTCAATTCATTGGCTCCAAAAACAGTGATGCCTAATTGCTTCATTCTTTCCGTGGCGTGTAACATCCAGTAATTCTCGAAAAGTTCTTCGGGTGTGAGGAAAAACATACTTTCTTGAGTTTCAAACTTTGGATGGAGGCTTCTGAATTCTTCTATAAAATTATCCTCAAAAGACTGATTACGGTCTTGATATGTGATTTTTGAATCTTCGGTGGCTTCTAATAACAGTTCGTTTGAAAATACTGGTACGAGCGTTTTGCCATACTGAATTACAGGCTTAAAAACAATATAATGTCCTTCTAAATCCGACATGTAGATTTGTTTTTCAATACTTTCATTTTCTATTTTGGCTTTAGATTTCTTGAAAATGGTAGTTTGAATTTCAAATTTTTTAGATAACGGTAAAATTACTTTTTCAATAAAATTGGGCACATCTTTTTTGAAGTAATTAATTTCAGAGTGATTAGCGAAACTATTTAAATGTGCAGAAACATTGGCATTTGGAATGGGATAAGCATTACCCTGAAAAAATATAAACAACGAACTCACAATTATTGCTGTACTGTTAAGGTTAAAATCTTTATCTCCAATTGCTATTTTTGCTTTTAGTTTGTAAAAATATTCATTTTCGCTAAGAGTAAAAAACAATCTTATTTTGATATCCTCTATTTTTGTGGACACCAGATTTTTCCTTGTCAGACTGACTTTGTCTTCATGTTTATATATCAAGAGCGTTTTCCATAATGGTAATAAAAGTTCTAAATGTTCAAATGCTTTTGTTAAGTAACCAATTTCTCTTTTTGATTCATAGCTGGAAATTAGGTCGTTTAGCTGTAGCGATTTTATGATTACCGCATCATTATTTTCATTAAGAAATAAGTGCATAGATTCTCCGATACTGTAATAGTTAAGGTCGGAAATGCTCGATGCAAAATCGGTTTTAGCCTTGTTGTACTTTGCCTGAAAAGGAAAGATACCCTTTAATTTTTTTGCTCTAAATCCAAAATATATTCCCAGTCCAAAATCATGATCAAAATGATCTGACATGGGTAATTTAGCGCTTAGCTCAACCGCTTCATTCGCGTAAATATTAGAAAGATCTTGAAATCCTTGTTGGATATTTTTATATTTTGAAGTTGCTTCAAATCCTTTTTTTGTAATTTGAAAATCGAATATTTTTCCAATTTCCGCGTTATCGGTTATCTGATATGGTTTTAAAAATGCTTCAATTTTTTGCGGTAAATAATTTGTATTAAAGAAATTTTCGCCCAATTTCTTTTTTATAATCCGCAAACTAATACCAATGTGATCGCATGGTTTTTCTGCTTTAGAACAAGTACAACGCGTTTTTAAAATTTTAGTTTCGCTATCATAGCTTATGGTTTGTTCATGGTTTCCCCAATCTAAAAACATTGTTTTTACCTCTGATTGTGACGCATTGCTAATTTGTAGCTGATGGTCATAGTAACTAGTATAACGCGAGGGAAATTGCGAGAGAACGGCATCCGAAAGGAGTTCGTTTTCTAAATGTGTCTGATTTAAAGGTAATTTCTGGGTTGCTGTAAAATCATTTAAATCGTGCAAAATACTATTTGTTTTTTTAATAATGACTTTACTAATATCAGTAAGAGCTGCAATTATATGCTTGCAAACACCTCCGTGATCGTAAGGACAACTGCAATAAGACTCAATTTTTTTAGGATTAGCAATATTAATTTCTATTTGATACGGTTTAGTTGCGCCGCCAAGATATTCAAATTCATATTGCCCAAAGTATACGTTAATAAGCGTAGGGCTAATGTTTTTTGCATTAGCCGTAGAACTTGCAATACTATTTTCTTTTAAATAATCTTGTATTAATTTTAGGTCGGTAAGCTCCATTTTTAAACTTTATAAATCAGTAATTTAAAGCAATCCAGCTCTTTTTAGCAAAGCTTGTGGTCTTGGTTCCTGACCTCTAAAGCGTTTGTATAAAATCATAGGATGTTCTGTTCCACCTTTAGAAAGTACGTGCTCTTTAAATTTAGTGGCGACCTCCTTATTGAAAATACCTTTTTCTTGAAAATATTCAAAAGCGTCAGCGTCCAGCACTTCTGCCCATTTGTAGCTGTAATAGCCAGAGGAATATCCGCCTTGAAAAATATGCGAAAAAGAAGTACTCATAGCGTTTTCCTTTACATCGGGATATAATTGTGTAGCAGAAAATTGTTTGGCTTCAAAAGCTTTAATATTTTTAATATTCGAAGGATCTTCTGCATGCCAACCCATATCCAAGAGCCCAAAACTCAATTGACGCATCGTTGCAATTCCTTCTTGAAAACTAGCACTTTCTTTAATATTGTTCACTAATTCTAGCGGAATCATTTCGCCAGTTTCATAATGGTAGGCGAATAAGGCTAATGCCTCCGGCTCGTAGCACCAGTTTTCTAAAATCTGACTTGGTAATTCCACAAAATCCCAATAAACACTTGTTCCTGATAAACTGGGATACGTAGTATTAGCCAACATGCCGTGCAAAGCATGACCAAATTCATGAAATAAAGTGGTAACTTCATTAAAAGTTAATAAGGATGGCTTTGTTTCTGTAGGTTTGGTAAAATTGCATACAATGGAAATGTGCGGTCTTTCATTAATTCCCTTTTTTATGTATTGCGATTTAAAAGAAGTCATCCAGGCACCGTTGCGTTTCCCTTTTCTTGGAAAGAAATCAGCGTAAAAAATGGCGACAAATTGGTCTTCCTCATCTTTTGCTACGTATGTTTTTACCTCTTCATGGTATTTGTCTACTTCAAAAGTTTCTTCGAATGTGATTCCGTATAATTTTTGCGCTACGGCAAAAGCACCTTCCAACACTTTTTCTAATTGAAAATAGGGTTTTAGTATTTCATCGTCTAAATGGAATAATTGCTGTTTTAATTTCTCTGAGTAATAAGCGCCATCCCACTTTTCCAGCAATGTAACGCCGTCTAATTCTTTGGCGAAAGCTGATAATTGTGCAAATTCTTTTAAAGCAGCCGTTTTTGCTTTTTCTAATAAGTCATTTGAGAATTTTTTTACTTTCTCAGGACTTTCGGACATTCTTTCTTCAAGTACAAAATGGGCGTGGCTTGCATATCCTAAAACTTGTGCTCGATCAAAACGTAATTTGGCAATTTTAAGGACAATTTCTTGGTTGTCAAATTCGTTATTTTGAAAACCTTTGGCACCAAAAGCAATTGCCATCTTTTTACGCAATTCGCGATTATCAGCATAGGTCACAAATGGAACATAGCTTGGGTAATCCAAAGTAAAAATCCAACCTTCTTTTTCTTGGCTTTTGGCCAATGATCGAGCGGCTTCGATCGTTCCTTCCGGTAAACCAGCTAGGTCAGATGCATCTGTAATATGCAACTGATAGGCTTGGGTTTCGGCTAAAACATTTTCGCCAAACTGCAAACTTAATTTTGATAATTCTTTGTCTATTTCTCTTAATTGATTTTTTTTATCCTCGGGTAAATTAGCACCATTTCTAGAAAAACCCTTGTATTTTTTGTCTAAAAGCGTAGTTTGTTCTGCCGTCAGATTTAATTTTTCTCTTTGGTCGTACACTGTTTTTACTCGTGCAAATAAATCAGGGTTCAGTCGAATATCATTTCCAAACTCTGATAATAAAGGAGAAACTTCTTGTGCAATTTTTTGAATCTCATCGTTGGTTTCTGCAGAATTTAAGTTGAAAAAAATACTAGAAATTCGATCTAGAATAGCACCGCTAAAGTCCAATGCTTCTATCGTATTTTCAAAAGTAGGTTGTATAGGGTTTCTGATAATGGCATCGATTTCGGCTTTTGCGAGTTCGATTCCTTTTTGAAAAGCAGGAAGAAAATCCTCGTTTTTTATTTTCGAAAAAGGGGCCGTATTGTATTTTGTATTGAAGTGATGGGTTAAGATGCTCATTTGTTTTTTAATAAAAATAATTTGATGTTTTAAACAGAACAAAGGTAGGGATTTATTGAAAAAAACGAGGATGTTAAAGGAATTGATTTGCCCTAAAATGCTAGAGTAGATTGTGTTATTTAAATGTTATTTATTTCGTTTGTGAGTAATAAAGCCTTAAATTGTGAAAAAAGATTGGTTTTTAACGAAACGAATCTAAAAAACAATAAATTTTAAAGAAAAGATGAACTATCAAATTACAATAAAGAAAGCCTACACCGTTGATGAAATTGAAGATTGTTGGACAAGTGATGATTATATAAAGTTGTTAGAAAAATTCGATTACCCAGATGCTGGTGATTCGGATCCTGCCACTTTGAAGGAGTTGTTATTCATGGCTATATCTGATTTTGAACCTAAAGATGCTGCCGTAATTGCATTGGAATATAAGTTGTCTGAAAATTTGAATGAAGGTCAGATTCAACAGATTTCAAATGATATGTTATTAGATAAAGTATGTGAAGAATATCCTGAAATTGGACTACACGCAACCTTGTTCCATGTGAATCAATTACTCTTCAAAGCGTACAACGGTACTTTTCCTAATGCAAAAGCGACTATTATCGAATGTAGTTTTGTGCCTTTGGAAGAGGAAAGCGAAATTGAATTGACTAAAGAGAATATTTTGAAATTGTTAAACAACGGTTTGTCAGGTAGTAATTTGATCAAAAGATTGTTCGACCTGCCTATGACTGAAAACCTACCTTTTCCAGAAGCTGAAGATATTTTATGGGAAGTACGATCAACGGATAATAGTAATTTTACGATCATAACTTCTGAATATTGGTTGAGTAAAGAAGATATTATAGCATCGGAATTTGAAGGAATTCTAGAAATTCCACTTGACGTTGAATAAATTATGTCAACACTTTTATGCCGTAAAAAAAGCTCCATCTGGAGCTTTTTTTATTTTTGTAGACTTTCAGAGGCGATAATAACCGCTTCTTTTAATCCTGTTTTATACTTGATTATTTTTTCTAATATAGTTCTGTCGTGGCTTCCTAAGATTTGAACTGCCAAAATCCCTGCGTTTTTGGCACCATTCAAAGCAACCGTTGCGACAGGTACACCACCGGGCATTTGTAGAATGGATAAAACACTGTCCCAACCATCTATAGAATTACTTGATTTGATAGGAACGCCAATAACTGGAAGTGGAGACATAGAGGCAACCATTCCTGGCAAATGTGCCGCTCCACCAGCGCCAGCGATAACAACCGAAATTCCACGGGTGTGTGCATTTTTGCTAAAATCAAATAGTTTTTCAGGAGTTCGGTGTGCCGAGACAATATCGACTTCTATTTCTATTTCGAATGCTTTTAAAATATCTATTGCTTCTTGCATGATCGGCATGTCTGAAATGCTTCCCATTATTACGGCTACTTTGCTCATTTTTATGATTTAAAGATTTAAAGATTTAAGCATTTAAAGATTTGTTTGAGAACTGACATATACTTGTTGTTCTAAATTTTTCAATCTTTTAATTTTTCAATCTTTCTATTAACTAATTACTCTTATGGTATTTTTTACCTCTTCGGCAATTCGTCTTGCTTCATTGATATTTTCATTTACGATGGTCACGTGTCCCATTTTTCTAAATGGACGCGTTTGTTTCTTTCCATAAATGTGTGGAGTAACACCATTCCAACCTAATATTTTTTCAATATTTTGATAAACTACGTCTCCAGAAAATCCTGCTGAACCAACTAAATTTACCATAATTCCAGCTACTTTGCTATCTGTATTTCCTAATGGTAAATCTAGGATTGCGCGTAAATGGTTTTCAAATTGCGATGTATAACTGGCTTCAATAGAATAATGACCGGAATTGTGCGGGCGTGGAGCTACTTCGTTTACAAGGATTTCATCATCATCGGTCTGAAACATTTCTACAGCTAATAATCCAACATGATTGAATTTTTCAGAAACATGAAGCGCGATTGCTCTTGCTTTTTTTGCTACTGTATCTTCAATTCGAGCAGGACAAATCACATATTCTACCTGGTTTGCTTCTGGATGAAATTCCATTTCTACCACGGGATAGGTTTTTATTTCGCCCGAAGGATTACGGCAAACAATAACCGCCAATTCGTTTTTAAAAGGAATCATTTCTTCAGCAATGCATTCTACATTGGCTAGATTGTCCAAATCTGAAATTTGTCGAATGACTTTTACGCCATTTCCATCGTACCCAAATTCGGTGCATTTCCAAACGAAAGGGACTTTTGTTTTTGAATCCAAAATCGATACCACTAAACTTTTTAAATCGTCAAATCGTTGGTAATTTGCAGTTGGAATTGCATGGTGCAGGTAGAAATCTTTTTGAATTCCTTTGTTCTGAATCAATTTTAAAGTTTTTGGCGAAGGATACACTTTTAATCCTTCGTCTTCTAGTTTTACCAAGGCGTCTAGATTGACTAGTTCAATTTCGAAAGTTAAAACATCGACTAATTTCCCAAAATTATAAACCGTTTCAAAGTCCATTAAGTCGCCTTTAAAAAATTGATTGCAGGCAATTTTGCAGGGCGCTTCATCACTAGGATCCAGCACATAAGTTTGGATGTCAAATTTCCGAGTGTCAAACAATAGCATTTTGCCTAATTGTCCGCCGCCGAGAATCCCCAATTTAAAATCCGAAGAAAAATAATTCATGATGTCGTTGTATGTTTAAGCAAAGATACTTTATAATGATTGAATTGGGAAATGCTATTTTATTTTCTTCGGAATTTATGTTGTAACTTTTATGACTTTCGATCGATTTTTAGGTTGTTTTTTATGGGATTTACTTAAAAATACAAATTAATGACCATTTATCAATTCACAATTCCGAATTCTGTATCTTTGCCCATTATTTTAAACATCAAAAAATGATACAACTTCACGATAAACAATTTGTTCCGTTTATTTCTGCTAAAGAAATAGAATTTGCTTTAACAAAAATGATTGCCCAAATAGAAGACGATTTTGCTGATGAAACACCCGTATTTGTAGGTGTATTGAACGGTGCTTTTATGGTAGTTTCTGATTTTATGAAGTTATATAAAAAGCCATGTGAAGTTTCTTTTATAAAAATGGCATCGTACGAGGGAACTTCTTCTACAAACGAAGTGAAACAGTTGATTGGTTTAAATCAGGATTTAACGGGTCGTTCTGTAATCATTATCGAAGATATCGTGGATACTGGAAACACATTGGTGGAACTAAAAGAATTGTTCAAAAAACAAAATGTCAAGCATTTTAAAATTGCAACTCTTTTTTTTAAACCAGAAGCCTACACGAAGGACATCAAGATAGATTATATAGGAATCCGAATTCCTAATAAATTTATTGTTGGTTATGGCTTAGATTACGATGGATTAGGAAGAAATTTACCAGAAGTATATAAACTAAAAGAATAACTACACAACAACAACATGACTAACATTGTTTTATTTGGAAAACCAGGAGCAGGTAAAGGAACTCAAGCAGAGTTTTTGAAGGAAAAATACAAATTAACGCATATATCCACCGGTGATGTATTTCGGTTTAATTTAAAAAATGATACCGAACTTGGCAAACAAGCAAGAGTATTTATGGATGCCGGTGATTTAGTGCCAGATGAACTGACTACAAAAATGCTGATTGATGAAGTGAATAAGCATCCAGAGGCTAACGGAATATTGTTTGACGGTTACCCAAGAACACTATCACAAGCCGAGGCTTTAGATGGTTTTCTTACTTCAATTGGTTCCAAAGTTGCCGCAACAATAGCACTAGAAGCTGATGATGAGCTTTTAGTACAGCGCTTGTTAGAAAGAGGAAAAACAAGTGGCCGAATTGACGATCAAGATGAAGAAAAGATCAGAAATCGCTACCAGGAATACAATGAAAAAACAGCGCCTTTAATGGATTATTATCAAGCTCAGGGTAAGTTTTTTGCAGTGAATGGTATAGGTACTATTGCCGAAATTACGCAACGAGTAAGCGCGGTTATTGATAATTTATAGGAGCTATTCCAGCTCTATGTTACAAGTCCTCGATAAAAAAACATTTTTCTAAGTCCTAAAAGGAGCTTCCTTTGGTCGCTCTTTTTTGACAAGAAAAAATAGTTTTTTTATCTCCGGGCTTTTCACTTTGATCTGGGCTAAAAACCGGATTGACAATTTCAAGAACGAAAAATTCAGAAATTAGATTTTTATTTAAAAACGAATCCACTAATACATTGGAAATACTAATAATATTTTTTCTAATATTACTAAATGGGGTTTTCTCCATGTCAGAAATCGCATTGATTTCAGCACGAAAAAATAGGCTTGAAACGGCAGCAAAAAAGGGGAATAAAAGTGCTAAAATCGCTTTGGATTTAGCAAATTCACCCAATAAATTTTTGTCTACGGTACAAATAGGAATCACTTTGATAGGGATTCTTACCGGTATTTACAGTGGCGATAAAATCACGAAAGATGTTGAGGTATTCATCAAAGGCATTGAACTATTAACACCGTATGCACACCCTGTTGCGGTAGGTTTAGTTGTTGTTATTTTGACCTTTTTCTCTTTAGTTCTAGGGGAATTATTGCCAAAGAGAATTGGTTTAAATCATCCAGAAGCGATAGCAAAAGCAGTAGCATTGCCTATGAAAATAGTCTCAATCGTTACGGCACCTTTTATTTGGTTATTAACACATTCTACCGAGTTTTTACTTAACATTTTACAAATAAAGCCCACAGCAGATGGTCGAGTGACCGAGGAAGAAATAAAAGCGATTATCAAAGAAGGAACTGAAGGTGGCGAAGTGCAGGAAATAGAACAAGATATTGTGGAGCGTGTATTTCATATTGGAGACCGCAAAATAAACTCTTTGATGACTCATAGAAAATCAGTTATGTTTTTGCCTTTGCACTCTAATAAAGAACAAGTTAGGGAGTTTATGTTGAAGGAGCTGCATTCAATTTATCCAGTTTATGGAGAAAATTATGATGATATTGTTGGCGTTGTAAATCTAAAAAATATTTTTGCTCATTTTGAAAATGAAAATTTCAATTTGGTTGACATTATGACCGAAGCTCCATTTATGATGGAGCAAACGACCGCATATATCGCTTTAGAAATATTTAAAAAATCGGGTATCCATTACGCATTTGTATCCGATGAATATGGCGTATTTCAAGGAGTAATTACTTTGAATGATATTCTAGAAGCGTTGGTAGGTGATGCATCTGATTTTTATAAAGATGATTTTCAGCTAGTAGAAAGAGAAGATGGAACGTGGTTAGTAGACGGGCATTATTCGTTGCACGATTTCTTGACTTACTTTGAGTTAGATGAATTAATCAATGATTATGAAGTCACAACGGTAAGCGGATTAATCATGACAGAACTCTCTCATATACCCAAACAAGGGGAAAAATTGATTTGGCAAAAATTTGAGTTAGAAGTCATCGATATGGATGGTGTGAAAATTGATAAAGTAATGGTAAAGGCATTACAAGTATAAAAATAGTGAACATCATGGGGAATTTCAAAATGGAATTTCAATGGTGTAGTTGAAAATTGAATAGTAGAAAAAATGACAGAAGGGAATTTTGTAGATTACGTTAAAATATATGTTTCTTCCGGAAAGGGAGGAAAAGGATCTACGCACTTGCACAGAGAAAAATTTATTGAAAAAGGAGGTCCAGATGGTGGAGACGGTGGTCGCGGTGGTCATGTGTATTTGGTTGGAAACAAAGGTCTATGGACTTTATTTCACTTAAAATTCGCCAGACACATCAAAGCAGGTAATGGTGGAGATGGTAGTGGTGATAGAAGTACAGGTGCCGACGGTGATGATAAATTTATCGAAGTCCCTTTAGGAACTGTGGTAAAAGACAAAGAAACTGGAGAAATATTATTTGAAATCACCGAAGATGGCGAGAAACAAATACTTTCAAGAGGAGGTAAAGGGGGTTTAGGGAACTGGCATTTTAGAAGTTCAACAAATCAAACACCACGGTATTCTCAACCAGGATTGCCAGGAGCAGAGATGGACGTTATTCTAGAGTTGAAAGTACTAGCCGATGTAGGATTGGTAGGTTTTCCTAATGCAGGAAAGTCAACCTTGTTGTCAGTTTTGACTTCAGCTAAACCCAAAATTGCTGATTATCCTTTTACGACATTAAAACCAAATCTTGGAATTGTAGCCTACAGAGATTTTCAGTCGTTTGTAATTGCTGATATTCCTGGAATTATTGAAGGTGCTGCCGAAGGAAAAGGACTTGGACATTATTTTTTAAGACATATCGAGCGTAATTCAACATTGCTGTTTTTAGTACCGGTTGATACACCAGATATTAAAGGAGAATATGATATTCTAGTGAATGAGTTGACCAAATACAATCCAGAAATGCTAGACAAAGAGCGTTTGCTAGTAATTTCAAAATGCGATATGCTGGATGACGAATTAAAAGCAGAATTGAAAACAGAACTAGATGTCGCTTTTAAGGATGTGCCATATATGTTTATTTCTTCTGTGGCTCAACAAGGATTGACAGAGTTGAAAGACAAGTTGTGGAAAATGTTGAATGACTAATTTAAGTTTTCTTTAAAATAGTAAATCCGCTTCAAATAACTTGAAGCGGATTTTTTTGCTATTGTAGTGATTTTATTCCTTGACTTGTACCCGAATTCCTTTAGTATGACTGGAATATTCAGGAGCGTACATGCTTTGAATCGTAGAAATACCATTAGAGAAATCACCGATGTTATTTACTCGAATATCATATTCCAGAACATAAGTTCCTTTGTTTATTTGGTCAAAAAAGAAATGAGTTGCGGCATCTTTAGTACTTTTATAAAAGCCCAACCCACCTTTGTATTGGTATGCAGAAAGTACATCTATGGGTTCAAAACAAGAAGCACGCATGTCTTTTAAATGTACAAATTCCATGTCTTCCTTTGCAGAAATTACTAATCTAACGGTGACTAAATCACCGATTTTCAATAGATTATTTGAATTGATTCGTTCCAATATTTCGCCTTTGTCAGTATCTTTCTTTACATATAATTCTTTGGAAACTGATAATGCAGTTCCAGAATTGGTTTTTATTTTATCTAATTCTTCAAAATATTGCCAATAAATACCTCCAAAACCTGGAACTTTAGATTTGTTTTCGATGGAAATAGTTGCCATGTCTTTTTTGATTTCTTCTGCGTTCCAGTTTAGTTTTACATAACCTGTTTCGGCTTCTTTTTCGTTTTCAACTAATTTTTTGGTTAATATTTTTTCGGTTCCAATTTTGAAAATTGTGTTGTCTTTGACGCTCAACCAATCGGTTCCTTGCATCAATAAAGCATAAATTGCTTCGGTGGTGGATTTTGTGGTGGGCCAGTTTTTGCTTTGTTTGTTTTTTAATAACCAAACCTTCATAGCATCTACAGATTTAGTGTCGTTGCTAATTTCTGCGAAAGCCTCAATCAATAGTGCTTGCGTTTCAATAGGGGCTTGGTACCAGAAATAGCCAGATTTATTAGCTATCCAATACATTCCCCAATCTTCATTATTCGAAGCGGTTTCTTTCAAGCTTGCCAGAATTATTTTGGCAGCTTCTTTTTCGCCAAAGCGCTCTAGAGTCAATGCCGCTAATCCTTTTTCGTATAAGGAATAGGTTAACCACTCTTTTTTCGCAATTTCAAGGTACAATTTAGAGGCTTTTTGTAACGTATCCGAAAGCGGATACGTTTTCAGATAATAGCTTCGGGTGTATAAATAATGTAAATCAGAATACGGATTGAACCAAATCAATTTTTCTTTTGTTTTTAATTTTTCTGTTCTGGTTTTATGATTTTCTAAAAACTTTTTATCTAAAAATGGAATTCCGATTGCTGTAATTTGCTTGATTTTGGAAGTGATGTTTTCATTATTACTTAATTTTGAAAGATGTCCTAAACCGGCCAAAATATGTCGGGTTATGTATTCGTTTTCAGTACTTCCTTCAAACCATGCGAAACCTCCGGACGTTGTTTGCTTTTGTTTCAGCTTATCAAAAGTTATTTCTTGTGCGTTTTTCATTTTTTCTAAATCAAAAAGTAAAGCAAGATTTTTCTTTTTCTCTTCTTCGGTTTGAGCATCATTCAACCACGGTGTTTCTGCAAGAATAATCGATTTTAGTTCTTCGTTTTCTTCTAGTTTCGAATTCAACTTTTCATTTTTTCTCCAAGTTTCGAATAGATTAGCAATTTTTGGATTGCTAGAAATAATTTCAGACGCTAAAGCATTCGCATAAAATCTGGCAAAGGTATGTTCCGCGCTTTCGTGTTCGTATTCCATCAAATAGGGCAAAGACTGAATGGCTAACCAAGATGGATTTGAGGTGTATTCTAACGTAAATTGATGGTTTTGCAGACTGGTCGAATTGTTGTTTTTTAGGTTTTCGAAGGTATATTCTTTCTTTGAATTTTTTCGAACCCAAATCGGAATGCTCTCGGTAACCAACATAGAATTTGTTAAAACAGGAAGTAGGTTTTCTTCCCCATCCGAAAAGTTACCTGCCTTAGCTAAAACTTTATACTGAACTCCTTGCAGACCTTCTGGAACATAAATTTTCCAACTCACGGTTGTATTTCCAAAAGGAGCGATTTTAAAGTTTTTTACTGAATTCGCATTTTCCATTTTAGCATCTATTGGTTGCATTGTTGTTGCATCAAAAAGTTGTAAAACAGCAATTCCAGTTTTGGCTTCATTGGTAATATTCGCCACTTTTGCCGTGATATAAATGCTGTCTTTTTCCCTGAAAAAACGAGGAAAATTTGGTGTAACCATTAACTCTTTTAGAGTAATGACACTTTTTTCTAAATAGCCGCTTGTTGCCTCTTTATTGTGCGCTAATAGCCGAAGTTTCCAAGCGGTTAAAGCTTCAGGCGAAGTGAAATTGAAACTTACTTTTCCTGTTTTATCTGTTTTTAGATTCGGATAAAAGAAAGCAGTTTCTGAGAGATTTTTTCTGGCTTTCACTTGAGTCAAGGCTTCTAAAGCTTTTTTGGTTGTGATGATAATGACCCCGTTAGCTGCTTTACTTCCATATAATGCGATGGCTTTCTCTTCTTTTAGAACATCAATAGCAATAATATCGGTCGGAGAAATTAATCTGAATTGCTCTTCCGTTATTACTTCGCCATCAACGATATACAAGGCATTTTTGTAGTTGCCTGAAATATTAGAGTTTCCTCTAATTGTTATTCCATTAGCTTTTCCTTCTAATTTCATATCTATTCCTGCAGTATTATAAATTTGATTGTCTACTTCTTCTAACAGGGATGCATTGCCAGTTCCCCTTGGCTCTACAGTTAATACAGCGTCAAACTCAGTTTTTATGATTTCGTTGAAGTTAAAGCCAAACCATATTAGTTTTGTAGTTTCATCAATAAGTTCCATGCGATTTGGAATAGGATTTAGATTCCGAATGTAAATTGAGGTTTTATCGAATCCGATACTAGTTTTAAAATTAGCAGAATTGTAATTATAATTATTGAATTTCAGGGGATTCTAGTCTCTTTTAGCAAACTGATTTAAAGAACTGTCATACATTGAGGCTAAGACTTCAGCTTCTTTTGCAGTATTAGTTGATTTTATTTGAAACGACCAATTTTCATTGGTTCCGGGTTGTAATTTGTTTCTGAAACTTTCAACTGTGAATTGCAATTTGGATTCCTCCTCTCTAAGAATTACGTCTATTTGGTCGTAAAAAGTTTGATTTTCAAAAACACTTTCAAAAGCAATTTTCATGCTTTTTTCAAATTCTTTTTTCAAAGGAATTTTGACAATGATTTGATTGTTTTGCAAGTGGAAATTATGCTCAAAATAGAGGAAACTTTGGTAATTTCCGGTGGTGTTGATATACAGTTCCGGAATAATCGAGGTTAATTGTACTAAAACAAAACCATCTTTTTTGGCATCAGTATTAATTTGTTTTGCCGTGAATAGTTTACTCGAATCAATTTTGTCTTTGTTTTGTATCAATTGGAAATTAGTACTGGTTTCTATTGGATTTTCAAAAGCATCTCTAGCGGAAAATACCACTTTGTAATTCCCGGATTTGTAATTGGAAATAAAATCTAAAACTAATATCTTGTCTTTTTCTGTGTCAATTTTTTTAGAAAAGACTAAAGTTGGACTTGGTTTTTCAACAGTTGCTTTTTCATTTTGTTCGTATGGAAATAATCGCTCAAACTCTTCTTTTGAAATCGATTCGATTTCTGGTTGTGGAAAAACTCGGGATTTAAATTTATCCAAAAAAGGACTCACATAATAAAGGTTAATCTCGCCTTTTACAGCTAAAAATTCTCCATTGAGATTGGTGCTTTTTAGTTCAATTTCATTTTCATTTTTGGTTTCAATTCGATTTGGTATAGTTGCAGTAAGTGTCAAAGAATGATAGCCAACCCTAACATTTGTTTGAGCTTGTTGGGTCTCCCCATTACTATCAGTCACGGATGCTGAGATAGAATATTCAAAAATGGGTAACTGTTCTTTAGAGCTGTTTTCAAATGGTTTAGCGATAAAATTTATATCGAATTTCCCCGAAGCATCTGTTGTAGTCTCACCAACTAAAAGATTTTCTGATTTGCCGTTTTGTTGGTAATAGTAACCGTTGCTTAAGGTGTAAGGGATTAGTGTAATCTTATAACTTACTTTTGCATCGGAGATGTTGCTTCCCGAAAAAGCTTTGGCAATTCCAGTTACACTTACTTTTTGATTGACTTTATATGTTTTTTTTACTGCCTCAAAAGTAACTTCAAATTTAGGACGTTTGTATTCTTCCACTTGAAATGATATTTGAGAATTCTCATAATTTACATTGTCCCAAAACGGGTGCTCGTCTTTTATTTTATCGTAAAAAACATCTTTTTCATAATCATCAGGTTCATCAGCAATGATTCTGAAATTTCCTGTCATTCCACTTTTTGGTAATAAAAATTCTCCAGAAAAAGAGCCGTATTCATTAGTAACGGCTTCAAATTCTTTGAAGGCAGTACCGTTAGGGTCTTGAATTGTAATTTTGAATGCTGTTTTTGCAACCACGCTCGTTTTGTCTTGGTCTTTTCTAAAAGCAATTCCTTTGTAATAAACCGTTTGTCCCGGACGGTAAATAGCGCGGTCCAAATAGAATTCGACTTTACCTTTTGCTTTTTGGTTTTCTAAAGTAGCATAATCATTATAGTAATTTGAGTATCGATTGTTTAGTAACAGTGAATCGTTTTCAGTTGTAAATTCAATAAGACTGTAATTGCGGTTGTTATTTTCTTTGGTAAACGTTGCATTACCACTTTTGTCATTTATAATGGTTTGATTTAATAGTTTTATTGAAACATTTTCTAGAGATTTTCCCGTTTTTCTGTCTAAAACTTGATAGTTTTCTTTCTTATCGTTTTCCGAAGTTAGTACGGTGATATTAGAAACTGTAATAGTTTCGTAAGCAAATGCTTTTGCATTCTTGAGGTCTGAATTGCTTTCAAAATACACCAAATAACTGCCTGTTTTTAATGGCGGTAAAAGGACTTACGTGCTGTATTCAAAATAATTATTTTTTTCTTCAAGTACATAGTTTTTACTGGCAATTGCTTTTTTGTTTTTGATGATTGCAGCTACTAAACTGTCTTTGTTGTGAGGAGAATTTCGGAAATTTTTTGTCATGTTTTGATCAATTTTAAAGAAAGAAACTGACAGGCGATTTAAATTTTTATACCGAATAAATGCTCTGGTATTTTCATCAGTATAGCTGAATTTTTGAAGCTGAATGTTCAAGGATTTAGCTTGAATATTTTGTATTTTTTGTAAAGCTATTTTGTGAGCATTTGAACGATTATTAATTTTTAAAATGCTGTCAAGTGTTGCGATGGCTTGAATGTTATAATCAGGATGTGCTTCTTTTGAAGCGAGATTGTTGAGAATAATTGCCTTTTCTAATTGTATTTTTTGAATCAAAATGGTGTCCTTGGATTCTTTTTGCATGGATCGTAAGGATTTCATAAATCCTTCGTTTGAATCTAACAAAACGTTGTTGCAAAATTGAATTCGGTCGAATTGGTTTTCTAAAGTAGGAGTGTTTTTCTCTTGTTTTTGGTATAATTCAAGCACTTTTTTTAGTTTTTCATTTTTTACAAAATCAAAATTGAGTTGTGCAAAAGATTCTGAATTCTCTAAAAATCCTTTTTCATAAGGCAAGAATTCTTTTTTTTGAATTTCCCATTGCCTAATCTGTGGCGTATATAGCGCAATGTTTTCTTTTACTAAATAGTTAAATAGATTGTCTTTTTTAGTTTTTTCTTCGTCACTATAATCAAATATTTGAAGATACGTGCTCAAGGAAGTTTGTTTTAATATTGTTTCATTAAGAAGTGTTTTTTTTAAAGCACCATCTATTTGTTCCGAAAAGTCTTTTGGAGTCCAAGTTAAAAATTGATCGTCAAAACTCACCGTATTGGTTCTGTTGTACAATAAATATGAGTTTTGATTTCGATAATCAATTAAACATTTCGCATAAACCAAATTCAAAATTGCTTTAGATGGAATGGAGACTTTGTTGATTTCAGTTTTTAAATTGTTGATAATTTTGGTTTGAGCATCTTCATCCAAAACTTGTAAATATTTGGATTCATAGAAAAAACATTTTATGATTTGAACTTCATCTTTATCTCGAGTAGCTTTTTGACGGATTTTAGAAACTATTTCATTGGCTGATTTTATTTTCCCTTCGTTTTCAAATTCAATTACTTTAAGCCAGTTTTTGTCATAGTTTTGTCCAAAAATTGAAGTAGATACTAAAATAAGGAGTAAGAAAATTTTTTTCATAAGTTGATTTAAAATAAGTTGTAAATATTTTTCAATTATGGAGAATTAATATTAGAAATATTTCTTACTAAATTACTAATATTTACTTAAAATCAAATCTAACTTATCATATTTCCCTATTTTTGAAGAATGAAACATATTATTTATTTATTTGTATTTCTACCGGTTATGATGTGGGGACAATCAGATTTCGAAAAAGCAGAAAAACTGTATAAGGCAGATAAAATGGATCAAGCTGAGGTGGCTTTTGAATCTGTTTTGAGGTCTAATCCATCGGATTTAAAAACCATTGAATATCTTGGAGATATTGCTGGTCATGATAAATTGTGGGATAAGGCGATTGGCTATTATAAAAAACTCAAGCAACTCAAACCTTCTGAAGCTAATTATTATTATAAATATGGTGGCGCTTTAGGAATGAAAGCCAAAGATTCAAACAAGTTTAAAGCCCTTGGAATGATTGACGAAGTGAAGACCTCCTTCGAAAAAGCAATCACCCTAAATCCTAAGCACCTTGAAGCGCGTTGGGCATTAATTGAGCTGTATATTCAGTTGCCGGGAATTGTAGGTGGAAGCGAATCGAAAGCTATCAAATATTCCAATGAATTATTACGATTGTCGCCTGTTGACGGTTATTTGTCACGAGGACACATCGAAGAATATTTTAAAAGATATAAAACAGCAGAACAACAATACAAAAAAGCGATAATGGCTGGAGGTTCCAAAACAAGTTATCAAAAATTAGCTAGCTTGTACAAAAACAAAATGCGGGATCCTGAAAAGGCAAAAACAGTATTAGAAACATATAATAAAAAAAATCAGGACTAATTATAATTTCTTCTGAATCCAAAATTAATAAACCAAAATTAGAATGCGTACACATTTTATAGCTATCGGCGGAAGCGCGATGCACAATCTGGCTTTAGCACTACATAACAAAGGATATCAAGTTACTGGAAGTGACGATGCAATTTTTGAACCATCAAAATCAAGATTAGATAAAAAGGGGATTTTGCCTCCAGAATTAGGCTGGTTTCCTGAGAAAATAACTTCAGCTGTTGAAGCAGTTATTCTTGGGATGCACGCCAAAGCAGATAATCCAGAATTATTAAAAGCACAAGAATTAGGGCTAAAAATATATTCTTATCCTGAATTTCTTTACGAGCAATCCAAAAATAAAACACGAGTAGTTATTGGCGGATCTCATGGGAAAACAACAATTACTTCAATGATTTTGCATGTTATGCATTACCATGACATAGCGGTAGATTACATGGTTGGTGCACAGTTGGAAGGCTTCGATACGATGGTTCATCTTACGGAGGAGAATGATTTTATAGTTTTGGAAGGAGATGAATATTTGTCTTCTCCAATTGACCGCAGACCAAAATTTCATTTATACCAACCCAATATCGCTTTGATTTCAGGGATTGCATGGGATCATATTAATGTTTTTCCAACCTATGAAAACTACGTAGAACAGTTCGAAAGTTTTATTGGTAAAATCACTAATGGCGGAATTCTGGTGTATAATGAAGATGATGCTGAAGTAAAACGGGTTGCTGAAGCCGCGACAAATCCAATTCGAAAACTAGCCTATCATACGCCAAAATATGCTGTCAATGATGGCGTAACATTACTGGAAACTCCAGAGGGCGACATGCCAATTGAAGTTTTTGGAGCGCATAATTTGAATAATTTGGCTGGAGCCAAATGGATCTGTCAAAATATGGGCGTTGATGAAGCTGATTTTTATGAAGCCATTGCCAGTTTCAAAGGCGCATCAAAAAGATTAGAAAAAATTGCCGAAAGCAAAACGAAAGTTGCCTATAAAGATTTTGCCCATTCACCAAGTAAGGTTTCAGCAACTACAAAAGCGGTGAAAGAGCAATATCCAAACCGAACGTTAGTAGCTTGTTTAGAATTGCATACGTATAGTAGCTTGAATGCTGAATTCCTGAAAGAATACGAAGGTGCATTGGAATATGCCGATAAAGCATTCGTTTTTTATTCGCCAGATGCCGTGAAAATCAAACAGCTTGAAGAAGTTACTTACGAACAAATTGCTAAAGCGTTTAATCGTGAAGATTTAATTATTTATACTAATCCAAAAGATTTCAAAGACTATCTTTTCAACTTGAATCTTGAAAATTCTGCTTTACTATTGATGAGTTCCGGTAATTACGGTGGATTAAACTTTGATGAGGTAAAAGAATTGGTAAAGTAAAAGTGGTATGAAAGAAAATATTAGAATTGTTAAGACTACCAGTGAAAACCTAGATTTTGTCAATTTGATTGCTGCTTTGGATAAGAGTTTATGGGAGCGTTATCCGGAATTAAAATCGGATTATTGGGGTAATAATATTTTGGAATTAAATCCAAATGTCGTTATTTTTTATCTAGAAGACAAAGCCGTTGGTTGTGGTTGCTTTAAAAAATACGATACAAATAAAATTGAAATAAAGCGTATGTTTGTTTCTATTGAAGCGAGAGGAATGGGTTTAGCGCAAACTATTTTAATGGAATTAGAACGTTGGGCAAAGGGCTTAGGATATTCATTTTCTGTTTTGGAAACTTTATATAAACAAAAAGAAGCGATTGCTTTATATCAAAAAGCTGGATATGTCATAGTTGATAATTATGAGCCTTATGTAGGTTTAGAAAATAGTATTTGCATGCGGAAACCAATTTAAACAACAAACTAAATGGCTGAAAATTCCTTTTTCCCTATAACGAATTGGTCTGAAGATGATAAGCCACGCGAAAAACTGATGCTCAAAGGCAAAAGTGTCTTAAGTGACGCGGAATTAATTGCTATTTTGATTGGTTCTGGAAGTAGAAATGAATCGGCGGTGGATTTAAGTAAACGGATTCTAGCAAGTGTGGACAATAATTTGAATGCGTTGGGAAAATTATCATTTTCTCAGCTTATTCAGTTCAAAGGAATAGGAGAGGCAAAGGCAATTTCAATTATAGCAGCTTTGGAATTAGGAAGGCGCAGGCGTTCTGAGGATGCAATAGAGTTAAAAAAAATCACCTCTAGCAAAATTATTTTTGAGATTATGCAACCTATTATTGGTGAATTACCCCATGAAGAATTTTGGATCATTTACATGAATAATTCAAATAAGGTGATTGCTAAATCGCAGTTAAGTAAAGGCGGTATTACGGGAACGCTAGTGGATGTTCGTATTGTCTTTAAAACGGCGCTAGAAATGGGAGCTACAGCCTTAATACTATGCCACAATCATCCTTCTGGTACTTTGATTCCTAGTGATGCAGACAAGCAAATTACAAGGAAATTGAAATTAGCTGGAGATAGTTTAGAAATAAAAGTCTTGGATCATGTCATTGTAACTGAAAACAGTTATTTCAGCTTTGCAGATGAAGGAATATTTTAAAATTTAAAAATGAAACAAACACACATAAAAGATGTATTTTTCGATTTAGACCATACACTTTGGGATTTTGATAAAAATTCAGAGTTGACTTTCGAGGGGATTTTTAATAGAAATCATCCCGAAATTGAAACCAAACAATTTATTGAAAAATACGTACCCATAAATCAAGAATGTTGGAAGTTGTATCAATATGATAAAATTACTCATCAAGAACTGCGATACAATCGACTGAAACACTCTTTTGATGCTATAAATTATACAATTTCCGATGAAGAAATAGATGCTATTGCCAAGGATTATCTTCGTTTTTTGCCCGATAACAATCACCTTTTTGATGGAACAATTGAAGTTTTAGAGTATTTAAATCAAAGGTATACACTTCACATAATTACAAATGGATTTGCGGAGGTTCAATATAAAAAGATAAGTAATTCTAAGATTGAGTCTTATTTTCGAACCGTTACTAATTCTGAAATGGCTGGAGTTAAGAAACCAAATCCACTAATTTTTGATTTTGCTTTAGATTTGGCTAAAGCCAAAAAAGAAAGTAGCATTATGATTGGAGATAGCTTAGATGCTGACGTTCAAGGAGCGATTGACGCAGGATTAGATGCTGTATTTTTCAACGAAGCAAAAATTGAAGTTGGAACTCACATTAAACAAATTAACCATTTATTAGAAATCAAAAAATATTTATAAACTATGAAATATCCATGATTTAGCAAACGCAAACACCGATGAGTTTTTCGTAACTTAGATGTCCTAAAAAACGACATTATGAAAACAGTTGAATTCG